>NZ_JBTWMV010000081.1:0-22741 GCF_054850255.1 Streptomyces sp. 7R007
TAAGTACGCCGCCATGTAGGCCGTTTCGTACGCGGACGGGCGAACACGCCGAGGTGTTCATCATCCTGTACGACGACTCCCCTTGCCCGCCTTCCGATTCCCCACCCGGCGTACGAACTTCAACCCCGACCAGTCCTCCCCCAGCGCGGCCACCTTCACGTCGACGACACCGAGAGGGAGGAAGACGTCCCGCAGCCCGTTCTCACTGACGTCACTGACATGCCCGGCGGCCTTGCGGAGCCAGGCGATCCAGAGCCCGGCGTCATCGGCGAGCTCACCGACGAGCACCGGCGCCTCGGCGGCGAGGACGGCATGCTCGCGGTAGAAGGCGACGGTGACGTCGGCGCCCCGCGAGGCCGCGGTACGGATGAGGTCGACGTCGTCGGGGAGACCGGGGATGTCGAACGACTCGGGGGCGTGCCGGAGCGCGACACGATGACCGGCCTTGATGCCGAGCTTCTTGGCGAGGGGCGTGCCGGAGTGACCACCGGCCGGTGCGCCACGGGTGCTCATCACCCCACGGTAGGCGCACGGCCGGACCATAGGCGGCCGATCACCCGAACGGCAACGCAAAAGCCCAGCTCAGACGATGTCCGGGCTGGGCTTGAAGAGAGCCGCCTTCGGGATTCGAACCCGAGACCTACGCATTACGAGGCCACGAGTGATCGTGTCGCCTCATGACGACTGATGCTGCGGAATGCCGTTGTGCCTGATCAGAACACATGCCCCGTGCTGAGTGTCGGTACCTCGTGCCGCACCGTCCAAAGGCGTCCGGCCACCCCGTGGCCACCTCGGAAGACGCCCCCCATCCCTGACAGTCACCCCGCGCCACCTGTTGGGTCCGAACAATCACGGGCCCAGCTCACGCCCCGCGTCGCAGCGCCCGCTCACACGGACGGTTCTCCGCTGTGGTGTACGCGCACGCCGCGGACGTCCATCCGTGGAACGGCTCTGTCCGCCGTATCATGACGGCACACGGGAAGGAGCACCGTCCATGAGTGTCGACGTGATCACGCACACCGAGTTCCCCGCGGGATACGTGGTGTTCTTCGGCGCCGACGGAAAGATCATCATGACCCCGCAGAGTGAAGAGCACTCCAGCACGATCAGGTCGATGCAGATCGACTCTCTCGCCCTCGGCCGTCACGCGAAGGTCACCTCCGACGTCTACATCGACTTCCCCGCCGACGAGAACTCCGCCCCCGACCTGGCCATCCTCCGCGAGGACGCGCGCAAGGAGGGCAAGCGCTACAGCTTCGAGGACGTCCTGCTGATCTCGGAGGTCGTCTCCACGTCCTCCGCCCGCAAGGACTACGACGACTGCACCGCAAAGTACGGCCGATACGGCATCCCGATCTACCTGATCGTGGATCCCTACGCCCGGGAAGTCGTCCTGCACACCGAGCCCACCTCCAGTGGCTACAGCACCGCCCACACCCGCGCATACGGCACCGGCAAGCTCCCCATCCCCCTGGCCGACGGCCGCACCTTCACCCTCGACCTCGATGAACTCCCCCTGCCGGACCCGGCGCCCGACACTCACTGAGTCTGCGAAAACGCGCACCGAAGCAGGAAGAGGCCCGGCAGCCGGTCGGCGACTGCACGATCATCGAAGCCGCGACTGAAGAGCTCCACGCACTGGGGTGCCCGGGGATTGGTGATCACTCCCGGGGTTTCCCTGTCCTTCCCGCCCCGTTCTGGCCCCAGGAAGGCCTGGCGGCGGGGCCTCGTCGGGCGGGATTCCAGTTCAGGACCCGGCGACAAAAGGGCGTCCAGCGCACCGACCCTGCGACGCGAAGAGGCTCTTCTCAGTCCCCCCGTACCGTTTATCCGGTGCGCGGCATGCTCGGCCCATCACCAACGTGGTCCGCTCCGTCGTCGCCCCTGCCGCCCTCATTGCCGGCCAAGCCGAGACCGCGATCGTCGAGGCCCCGAACCCGGCCGGCCTGTGCAAGGTAGACGAGATCCTCCCGGTCGAGCAGATCGAGGCCGCCGACCGCAAGTACGAGCGCGCCGCCGACCAGGTCCACCGCACTGACCGTGGCGAGAGCGCCGCGAAGAAGGTCCTCGACAGGCTGCCCGCCGACACCCACGGCACATGGCGCGTCTTCCGCACCCCGTCCTCGCGGCAGGCCCCGGACCGCGCCGAGATCACCCGCATTTTCAAGGCCCACGGCCTCGGCCCCGTCTCGATGAAGGCCTGCGCCCCAAGCCTCAAGGTCAAGCTCGCCGAGGCCGCACCCGTCGACGTCGATACCCCGGTCCTCGTCAGCACCTAGCAGTTGCCCAAGATCCCCAAAAAAGGCGCATTTTATGTGCTCCTTAGCAGGGCAGTGATCGATCTCGGGGCGACGTCCCCCGAACGGAGAAGGGCCGCCTGTTCCGCCCTCGCCAGGGCGACTACCACCGAAAGCAGAACGCTCTCGCCCGGTGGTTATGTCACCGGTCCCGAGGCCTGGCCCCAATCTCTGCATTGAAGGAGCAAGACCATGGCGAAAACAGCAACAAGCGTTGCTCCTGTCGGTGTCACCAAGCACCCGGCTTCGCTGCCTCCACAGCCCGAAGCCCTCAATCTCGACGCAGAAATACAGGCCCGCGCCGAGCAGAACTCCGCCCGCATCATGGCTGCCATCAACGACCCCACCACCGTGTTCGAGGCGCTTACCGCTGCGCACGGCATCCAGGTCGTGGAGTTGGACGGTCCCTTCGACGGCCTGTACGGGCACTACCTGCAGCACAAGGACGGCACCCGTCTCCTCGTTGTCCCCGCCGGACAGGACCCTTCCACCCGCCTGTGGGCCGCCCGCGCCTTCCTCGCCCACCAGGGCGTGATGCCGGTATGACCTTCTCCGACTTCGACAAGGCCACCGCCGCCACCCCCGCCGCGTTCCTCGACCGGCTCGCCGCCGTCCTCCCCGGGGCGGCTGACAAGGCAATGCGGAAGGCCCTCCCGGACGTGTACACCCCGGAGAAAGCCAAGGAACTCGCGGACGACATCCTTCTCCGCCTCCGCCAGCTGTACACCGACAAGGCCAAGGAGGTGACGCTGTGACCGTCTCCACCACGAAGCCGTCCGCCGACCACCTGATGGACACCCCTCTACCCATGCTCATCAGCGAGTTGGGCGTCACCCTCACCGACTCCCCGATCACCGACCGGGCGTTCTTCGGCGCCGTCATCGTCCAGCGCAAGACAGGTGAGCTGCGGCTCACCATGCCGATCGGGCGCAGCGAACTGGAGCACGACACCGTCGCCCGGTACCTACTCGCCCAGGCGCTCGGGGTACCGATGCCTGACATGCCGGCGCTGTTCGTCACGACCCGTATCCCCGCCAAGCAGACCGAGGTGACGCTGTGACCGCCACGATCCCCCTCGACCTCACCCTCACGGTCCGACGCGGAACCACCTCCCCCGGCAAGGCCGCCGACCTCCGCGACCTCAGCCCCGCCGACGGCACCGCCACCCTCGTCTACGACCGGCACCTCGCCAACCCCGGCACCGCCGTCTGGCTCGCCCGCATCTCACTGCGCCAGCACGGGTACGCCGTCCGCGAGGTGATCCTCGACGGCATGGGCCCGGGCATCACCGCCCTGTTCCGGGAAGCGTCCCGGCTCCGCCTGGACGTCCACCTGGGCAGCGGCAAAGGCACTCCCAGGGTCGTCACGTACGACGACAGCCCGGCCGCCTACCAGGTCCCGGCTGGCTGGGACCTGGCGGACGCCACCGACCGGCTGCCCGCCGCGCATGCGGCGGCTCGTCCCCACGTTGTCCACGTACTGCGCGTCATCGCCCTGGAGAAGGAGAACAACGGCGGGCGTATCGACAAGGCCCTCGACGTGGCAGCCGGGATGATCCTGGAGATCGGGGACCCCGACCAGGTGTGGGACACACTCACCCGCGTCCTCTGCGAGAGCGGGTCCGAGCGGGCGGAGGTACCGGCATGACGACCGCCCTCAACGCCCACGCCACCGGCATCATCGGCCAACTCCAGGAAGGGCACGCCGCGATGAACGCGGCCGGGCTCGGCAGCCCCGCACTGGACGACTTCAACAGTCTGCTCACCAAAATGATCGCCGAGGCTCCCGACCCGAGGTTCTGTCTCCACGAGATCGTCGAGCTCCTCGCCCGAGAACCCGGCAAGACTGCCAAGTCCGCCTGAGCGGCTTCCCGTAGACACGGCCCCGGGCTCAGGGACTCCACCGCTGGCCCAGGGGCTGGGACTCGACCATTCACCAACAAGGAGTCAGACCTTGTGATGGCATGCGCCAACAGGTGCTCGTCGCGTACCGCAAACGACGTACCCGAGCTGTTCGCCCACCCGGACGCCCCACTGTCCGAGGACGAGTGCCCCGGGTAACGCACATTTTGAGGAACCACTGCGGCACTCGTATGGGGTTCGCCAGGATCTAACCATGGCCGCACTTCGTTCCACGCGACTGGAGCGCCTCCTGGGCGTCCCAGTCTCCGACGCCACTCACGCCCATGTGCATGCGCTGATCAATGGTGCTGTACCTGAAGATTACGACCTGGACTTCAAGCGCGAGCTCTACGGCCGCAACGACGCCGCGAAGCGGGCCCTGTGCGGTGATGTGGCTGCCATGGCGAACACCTCCGGCGGACTGATCATTCTCGGGCTTGACGAGGACGAGCACGGCAGCGCCACGGCCGCACCGGAGGTCGAGCTGAGCGACGACGAGAAGCGCCGCATGCTCCAGACGGTCGCCGCCGGAGTATCACCGGCTCCGCAGCTTGACATGATCGCGCGCCCGGGCACGGATCCCGCCCGCGGCTTCTACCTGATCGCGGTCCCACGCAGCAACCAGGGGCCCCACGCCGTCCTGGTCAACGACTCGTTGCGCTTCCCCCGCCGTAACGGCTCGACGACCGTGTACCTCTCCCAGCCCGAAGTGCGCGCCGCCTATTTCTCTCAGTTCACCGCCGAGCGCGACCGAGCCGGACAGCTGGAGACCGTTGAAGCTGAACTGCTCGCCGACCTTGACACGTCGGTTCAGGTCTTCGCCGTCGTCACGCTCGTCCCGGACCTAGAAGGCGGGATGACGATCGACACGGCAGCAATGAAGACGTATCAGGAGCAGACAGTCGGGCGCAGCCCGTTGATCGTCAACGGCAGTGGAATCAACTGGATGCGTGCGCAGGTGGGTCCAGGACGGCTGACCGCGGACGGCTCGTCCAGACCCGATCAGAGGGCCACGTGGTTGGCATGCCATCTGCATGCGACAGGAGCAGGCGCCTTCGCGGCCATCGTCGACCGCACAGATCGAGGTGACTCAACCCAGGTCGACATCGGCGACGAGCATCTGGCCGACGGCCTGCTTAGTGGTCTCCAGTACCTCGCGCGCCATGCGCGTGATCGCGCGGCGGCCAGTGGCAACGTCTTTCTGCGGGCGACGGTTCACCCGCTGACGGCGGAGTGTCCCGCCCGGCTCGTGCACTACCGTCACCACGGCTTCCCCGAGCCCCTCGGGGCCCGGGTCCTGACCAGAGCCGTGCCGGCTGTCACCGTTTCCGATGTGGACGACATGGCCGCCGGTGGTCCTGAACTTGTCGCCGCCGCCCACAGGTTGGGCTCCGGTCTTGCCCAGGCGTTCGGCCGTGCCGAAATCCTGCAGTTCTCCCCAGAGGGCGAACTGCGCCGACGCTACTGGTCTCACGAGTCGCGCCCCGCCCTGGAGCGATGGGCACAGCAAGGCGACGTGAAGATCACTGACGACGAGGTGTAGCGCAGGAGCTGGTGCACCAACAGGTGCTCGGCGCGTACCGCAAACGACGTGCCTGGACTCCACGTTGTCGGACAGCTACAAACCTCGGGCTCGGCACGGCGTTCGTGGACAGCCCCGGCAGCCTCCTGCCGTGCACCATCGCTGCACAGATGGCCACCCCTTGGCCACCCCACGCCTACCCCGTACTGATTCACGCATCAGCGACTCCCCAAGAAACAGCAGGTCAGCACCAATGCTTGACCTCAGAACTCACCTCACTGATCCCACAGAGCGAAACTCTGACCTACGCATTACATGCACAGCACCAAAACACCCTCGGCAGACACATTCCAAGGTCAAGAAAACGAAGAAACCGCAGGTCAGAGGCCTGACCTGCGGTTCACCTTGGAGCCGCCTTCGGGATTCGAACCCGAGACCTACGCATTACGAGTGCGTTGCTCTGGCCATCTGAGCTAAGGCGGCGCGCCGTCCGCACTATGGTGCGATCAGCAACGTCGGTAAGTCTACACAGTTTCCGGGGGTGCTCTGACCACGCCCCGGAGGCGGGGGTTCCGGGGCGTGGTGGTGGGGCTATGAGCAGCGCTTTCCCCGGGCCGGCGGGGTGCCGTGGAGGAGGTAGGTGTCGATCGCGGAGTCGATGCAGGCGCTGCCGCGGCCGTAGGCGGTGTGGCCGTCGCCGACGTAGGTCAGGAGGCGGGCGGAGGAGAGCTGGCGGGAGAGGGACTGGGCCCAGCGGTACGGGGTCGCCGGGTCGCGGGTGGTGCCGACCACGACGATCGGGGCCGCGCCCTTCGCCTCGATGCGGTGCGGCTCGCCGGTCGGCTTGACCGGCCAGTACGCGCAGTTCAGGGACGCCCATGCCAGACCCCGGCCGAAGACCGGGGACGCCTTCTCGAAGGCGGGGAGCGCCTGCTTCACCTCGTCGGGGGTGTCGTAGGCGGGCGGCAGGTCGAGGCAGTTCACGGCCGCGTTGGCCGACATCAGGTTGGAGTAGCGGCCGTCGGCGTCCCGCTCGTAGTAGCTGTCGGACAGGACGAGCAGGCCCGCGCCGTCGTTCCGCTTCATCGCCGAGGTGAGTGCCTCTCGCAGCTGCTCCCACGAGCCCTCGTCGTACATCGCCGCGATCACGCCCGTGGTCGCGAGCGCCTCGCCCAGCGTGCGGCCGTCCGCGTCGCCCGTGGGCAGGGGGTGGGCGTCCAGCTTCCTGAAGAACGAGGTCAGGCGCGGGCCGACCTCCGCGGCCTTCTTGCCCAGGGGGCAGTCGGGCTGCCGTACGCAGTCCTTGGCGAAGGACTGGAACGCCGTCTCGAAGCCCGCCGTCTGGTCCAGGTTCAGGCGGCGGGCCGGCAGGGAGGGGTCCATCGCGCCGTCGAGGACCAGCCGGCCCACCCGCTCGGGGAACAGGCCGGCATACGTCGCCCCGAGGAACGTCCCGTACGACGCCCCGACGTACGTCAGCTTCCGGTCCCCCAGTGCCGCCCGCAGGATGTCCATGTCCCGCGCCGCCTCGACGGTGGAGACGTGGCGCAGCAGCTGCGGATCGTGCGCCGCGCACGCCTCCGCGAACTTCTTGTACTCGGCGACCAGTTCGTCGGCCTCCCGGCGGTCGTCGGGCGTGGTGTCCGTCTCGGTGTACGTGTCCATGGCACGGCCGTCGAGGCATTCGACGGGCTCGCTGCGGGCGACGCCACGCGGGTCGACGGCGACCATGTCGTAGCGGGCCCGCACCTCGGCGGGGTAGCCGATGCCCGCGTACTGCTGGAGGTAGCCGATCGCCGAGCCGCCCGGCCCGCCCGGGTTCACCAGCAGCGATCCGAGCGGCTTGCCCTTGCCCGTCGCCTTCTTGCGGGCGACCGCGAGGCGGACGTCCCCGGCGGCCGGTTTGGCGTAGTCGAGCGGCGCCTTCATCGTGGCGCACTCGAAGCCGGGCACGCCGCAGCTGTGCCAGCGCAGCCGCTGCCCGTAGTACGACGCGAGCGCGGACGGCGTCGACTGCGGCAACGCGGCCAGCGCCGCCCGCGCCGGGCCGTCGGCGGAGTTCGCCGAGCCGCCGGAGGAGCAGGCGGAGACCAGCAGCGCCGCGGCGGCGAGCAGGGCACCGCCGGTACGGGTCAGGGACCGGGCGGGCGAGCCGGCCGGGGTGGGGCGGGTGGGCGAAGGGGCCAGGGTGGAGCGGGTGGTCTGGCGGAGGGGGCGCCTGGTGTGCATCTGGCGAGCGTAACGCTGAGCGACACCTTCGATGCTCTGCGTGCGCGATGTGCCTCGTACGAGTTACCTGGTCAACCTCCCATTGATCGGCGGATGGCGTGCGGTCGTCAGCCCGCTCTGAGTGCCATCGTCATCGCCTCCACCGCCAGCAGCGGGGCCACGTTGCGGTCGAGGGCCTCGCGGCAGGCGGCGATCGCCTCGATGCGGCGGAGGGTGGACTCCGGGGAGCTGGAGCGGGCCAGCCGCTCCAGGGCGTCCTCGGCGTCCGCGTTGGCTATCGCGACGCGGGAGCCGAGCTGGAGGGCCAGGACGTCCCGGTAGAAGGCGGTGAGGTCGGTCAGGGCGAGGTCCAGGCTGTCGCGCTGGGTGCGCGTACGGCGCCGCTTCTGCTTGTCCTCCAGCTCCTTCATCACCCCCGCCGTGCCGCGCGGCATCCGGCCGCCCTGGGCCGCGCCCAGCGCCGCCTTCAGCTCCTCGGTCTCCTTGCCGTCCATCTCCTCGGCGAGCTGCTTGGCGTCCTCGGCGGCCGCGTCGACCAGCTCCTGGGCGGCCTTCAGGCAGGCGCCGATCTCGTCCAGGCGCAGGGGGAGCTTCAGTACGGCGGCGCGGCGGGCGCGGGCGGCCGGGTCGGCGGCGAGCCGGCGGGCCCGGTCGACGTGGCCCTGCGTGGCACGGGCCGCCGCGGCGGCGACGTCCGGCTCGATGCCCTCGCGCCGTACGAGCATGTCGGCGACGGCGTCCACCGACGGCGTGCGCAGGTTCAGGTGGCGGCAGCGGGAGCGGATGGTGGGCAGGACGTCCTCGATGGAGGGGGCGCACAGCAGCCACACCGTGCGCGGGGCGGGCTCCTCGACGGCCTTGAGGACGGCGTTGGCCGACTTCTCGTTGAGCCGCTCGGCGTCCTCGACGAGGATCACCTGCCAGCGGCCGTTCGCCGGCGACGTGAACGACTTCCGCACGGTGTCCCGCATGTCGTCGGCCAGGATCTGTGTGCCGACGGCGGCGACCGTGGTGACGTCGGCGTGCGTGCCGACGAGGGCGGTGTGGCAGCCGTCGCAGAAGCCGCAGCCGGGGGCTCCGCCGAGCGCGCGGTCCGGGGAGACGCACTGCAGGGCGGCGGCGAAGGCCCGCGCGGTCTGCGTCCGGCCGGCGCCCGGGGGGCCCGTGAACAGCCAGGCGTGCGTCATCTTCGAGGCGGGGGGCGGCGGGGCATCGGTGGCGGCCGCGGTGACCAGGGCGTCGGCGTCCCGGGCGGCGGCGGTGAGCTGCTCGGCCACCCTCTCCTGCCCGACGAGGTCGTCCCAGACGGTCATGCGTCACCCCGCCCTTTCGTCACGGTTCGTGCGGATGGATCCAACAGGTGGTGCCAGGTGGTGCGGGATCCATTGTGCGGGGTGCCACTGACAACGGGTGGTGCCGAGGGGGCTGACAACGGGGTGATGCCAAGGGGCGACGGGACGATCCGGGGGTGCGGCGGTGCGGGGACACGGCGATTCATGGACGCGGTGATTCACGGACGCGGCGATTCATGGACGCGGCGATGCCAAGGATCGCCGGACCCGAGCGCCCTCGGTCGGCCTACGCGCACCCATGCGCACCTACGCGCACCTCACCGACCCGAGCGCCACCGCCGACCCCGAACCCGGCCGACGTCACCGCCCCCGATCGACGTCACCGCCCCCGACCCCGGCGCCTCCCCCGCCCCGCGTCGTCGTCGTACTCGTCCTCGTGCGGACCGAGCAGCTCGTCCGCCAGGCTCGGCAGGTCGTCCAGCGGCGTCTCCTCGGCCCAGTCGGGGCGCGCCCGGCGTCGCGGCGTGCCCTCGGTGCCGACCTGGGGCATCTCCCGCGTACGGTCCTCGGACCGATCCGCCGGCTCGTCCCGGAAGAACCCCGGCGGCACCCGGTCCGCCGGCTCCTCGCCCCGCACCGGAGGCAGGACCGCCGTCTCGTCCGCCGCACCCGGCACCACCGGAGGCAGCACGGCGGTCTCGTCCTCGGCATCCGGCCCGGCCGGCGGCAGCACGGCCGTCTCGTCCGCCGCGCCCGGCGCAACCGGCGGCTGCGGCAGCTTCGCCGTCACCTCGGAGTCGGACGCACCGGCGGCACGGCCACCGGTCCGAGCCCGGGCGGAACCGCCCCGCGAGTCGCTCCCCGAGTCCGAGCCGTCGTCCGCGTCACCGTCCTTCTCGTCCCGCACCGGCCGCAGCACCGCCGTCTCCTCCAGCGGCCCGCCCGACGCGTTGGTCGGTGTCACGACCGGCGTCGGCACCGTGGCCGCCTCCGGCGGCACCGCCGGTGGCGCCGGCTGCCTGGGTCCGGCCTGCGCGGCGGACGCGGCCTCCTCGGCGAGCCGGCGTGCCTCCTCGGCCCGCAGCAGGGCCTCCTCCGCCTTGCGCTGCTTCTCCAGGCGCCGCGCCTCGGCCTCGGCGCGCAGCCGGGCCTCCTCCTCGGCCTGCTGGCGGCGCCGCTCCTCCTCGGCCTTGCGCCGCGCCTCGGCCTCCGCGCGTGCCTTCTCCTCGGCGAGCAGCCGCTGCCGCTCCTCCTCCGCGCGCCGGGCGGCCTCCTCGGCGCGTCGCCGAGCCTCCTCCGCCTGACGCTCGGCCTCGCGCCGCTGCGCCTCCTCCAGCTCGCGCCGCTTGCGCTCCTCCTCCTCGGCGCGCAGCTTGGCGAGCTGCTCCTGGCGCTCGCGCTCCAGGCGCTCCTCCTCGGCCTTGCGGGCGGCCTCTTCCTCGGCCCTGCGGCGGGCCTCCTCCTCGGCGGCCTTGCGGGCCTCCTCCCGCTCCCGGATCTCCTGCTCGGACAGCGGCAGCATCTGGTCGAGCCGGTGGCGTACGACCGTCGTGACGGCCTCGGGCTCCTGGCCGGCGTCCACCACGAGGTAGCGGCCGGGGTCGGCCGCGGCCAGCGTGAGGAAACCGGACCGCACGCGCGCGTGGAACTCCGCGGGCTCCGACTCCAGCCGGTCCGGGGCCTCGGTGAACCGCTCGCGGGCGATCTCCGGGGAGACGTCCAGCAGGACGGTCAGGTGGGGGACGAGGCCGTTGGTCGCCCAGCGGTTGATGCGGGCGATCTCCGTCGGGGACAGGTCGCGGCCCGCGCCCTGGTAGGCCACCGAGGAGTCGATGTAGCGGTCCGAGATCACCACCGCGCCGCGTTCGAGCGCGGGCCGCACCACCGTGTCGACGTGCTCGGCGCGGTCCGCCGCGTACAGCAGCGCCTCCGCGCGGTGGGACAGCCCGGCGCTGGAGACGTCCAGCAGGATCGACCGCAGCCGCTTGCCCACCGGCGTCGCCCCGGGCTCGCGGGTCACCACGACCTCGTGCCCCTTGGCCCGGATCCACTCGGCGAGCGCCTCGGCCTGGGTGGACTTGCCGGCGCCGTCGCCGCCCTCCAGGGCGATGAAGAAGCCGTTTGCGGCGGGCGCGGTCAGCGGGTCGTCGCCGCCGAGCAGCGCGTCCCGCAGGTCGTGCCGCAGCGGCACCCCGGAGCGGTCGTCGGCCTTGGCCAGCACCAGCGCGGCCACCGGCAGCAGCAGCGCGCCGACCAGCATCAGCGTGAAGGCCGCGCCGCCGTGTGCGAACACGAACTTGCCGCTCTCCAGGCGGTGCGGGCCGATCGCGGCCGCCACCACCGGGGCGATCACCGCGCCGAGCGCCACGAAGACCCGTACCACCGCGTGCAGATGCTCGGTCGTGCGGGCCCGGCGGTGGTCCTCGACCTCCTGGTCGAGCAGCGCGTGCCCGATGTTGGCGGCCACGCCCGCGCCCGCGCCGGCCAGGGCGAGGACCAGTATCACCGTGGTCACGTCCGGGACGAGCCCGGCGGCCAGCAGCGCCACGCCGGTGAAGGCGATCGCCAGCGCGAGCAGACGGCGCCGCGACAGGGCGGTCAGCAGGGACGGTGCCGTACGGATGCCGAAGACGACCCCGCCGGTCAGCGCGAGCACCAGCAGCCCGTACAGCACGGGCCCGCCGCGCAGGTCCGTGGCGTGCAGCACCTCCACGGCGACCGCGGCGGCCACCGCTCCGGCGACGGCGGCGCAGGCCAGCACCAGCAGTGGCAGCGCGCCCGTGCGGCCCTTGTCGACGCCGGTGCCGCTCTTGGGGCGGCGCAGTCCCTCCAGCGGCGAACGCGCGCGCGGGGTGCGCGTGTCGGGCAGTTCGAGGAAGGTCAGCACGGACAGGGACGCGGCGAACAGGCCGGCCGCCACGTACGAGGCGAGGGCGGCCTGGTGCTGGCCGAACCAGTCGATCCCGGAGCCCAGCAGATTGTTGACGAGTCCCGCGGCGACGAGCACGGCGGCCGCGAACGGGATCGCCACGAAGCCCGTGCGCAGCGACAGGCGGCGCAGGGCGTCCATGTGGTCCGGCAGCGGTCGTACCGTCGCGCCCTCCGGTGGCGGGGCGGGCAGCAGGGCCGGGGCGGCGCTTTCGCGGCACACCGTCCAGAAGCGCTCGGCGACCCCGGTCACGAAGGCGGTGACCAGCAGGACCGCCAGCGCGTTGTCCGGTGTCCAGTCGATCCACAGGGGCGCGACGATGAACGCCAGGGTTCGCACGGCGTCGGCGCCGACCATGGTCCAGCGCCGGTCGAGGGGTCCCTCCTGCGACGTCAGCGAGGTGAGGGGGCCCAGGAGTACGGCTCCGAAGAGCAGCGTGGCGAGGATGCGCACGGCGAAAACGGTCGCCACTGCGAACGCCACGCCCCGGTAGTCGCCGCCGAACGAGCCCTCGGTGATCGCGGCCTGGAGGGCGAGGAGCACCAGGACCAGGAGGGCGAGGACGTCGCCGACCGATCCCACGAGTTGTGCGCTCCACAAACGCCTCAACTGCGGCTGGCGCAGCAGGGCGCGGACGGCGCGCTCGCGGGAGTCCGCGACCAGGGCGTCGTCGGGGGCCGGGTGGTGGGCCGTTGGCTGCTCGGCACGGGTCATGCTTTCAGCCTATCGGGACCGACTGACAGCCCGGGGCGCCCGCCCGAACGTGCGCACGCCCCGACACCAAAGCGATATCGGGGCGTTCGTTTTGCGAAGCCTCCGTGGAGAAAGGCGACTTGGCTCGGTCGGCACGGTGGCGCGGTCGGCCGACCCGTCGTCCGGCCCGGCCTACTCCTCCGACGCCGTCTTCGAAGCCGTCGCCTTCTTGGCGGCCGTCGCGGCCGTCTTCTTCGCGGTCGTCGTCTTCTTCGCCGCGGTCTTCTTGGCGGCCGTCTTCTTGGCGGGGGCGGCCTTCTTCGCGGGTGCCTTCTTCGCCGTCTTCTTGGCCGGGGCCTTGGCGCGCTTCTCCGCGAGCAGTTCGAAACCGCGCTCCGGCGTGATCGTCTCGACGCTGTCGCCGGAGCGCAGGGTCGCGTTGGTCTCGCCGTCGGTGACGTACGGCCCGAAGCGGCCGTCCTTGACCACGACCGGCTTCCCGCTGACCGGGTCCTCGCCCAGCTCCTTCAGCGGCGGCTTGGCGGCCGCGCGACCACGCTGCTTGGGCTGGGCGTAGATCGCCTGCGCCTCCTCCAGCGTGATCGTGAAGATCTGGTCCTCGGACTGCAGGGAGCGCGAGTCCGTGCCCTTCTT
Source organism: Streptomyces sp. 7R007 (assembly GCF_054850255.1). Classification (NCBI taxonomy): domain Bacteria; kingdom Bacillati; phylum Actinomycetota; class Actinomycetes; order Kitasatosporales; family Streptomycetaceae; genus Streptomyces; species Streptomyces sp. 7R007. Next base: position 13,518 of record NZ_JBTWMV010000081.1, read on the forward strand.
CAGGTACGGCCCGTAGCGGCCGTTCTGCGCGGTGATCTCCTGGCCGTCCGCGTCGGTGCCGACGACGCGCGGCAGGGACATCAGCCTGAGCGCGTCCTCCAGGGTCACGGTGTCGAGGGACATCGACTTGAACAGCGAGGCCGTACGCGGCTTGACGGCGTTCTTGCCGGTCTTCGGGGTGCCCTCGGGGAGCACCTCGGTGACGTACGGGCCGTAGCGGCCGTCCTTGGCGACGATCTGGTGGCCGGTGGCCGGGTCGGTGCCGAGCTCGAAGTCGCCGCTGGGCTTGGCGAGCAGTTCCTCGGCCAGTTCGACGGAGAGCTCGTCCGGCGCGAGGTCCTCGGGGATGTCCGCGCGCTGGTGGTTCTCGGAGTCCTTCTCGCCGCGCTCGATGTACGGGCCGTAGCGGCCCACCCGCAGCACGATGCCGTTGCCCACCGGGAACGACGACACCTCGCGCGCGTCGATCGCGCCCAGGTCGGTCACCAGTTCCTTGAGGCCGCCGAGGTGGTCCCCGTCGCCGTTGCCGGCCTCGGCCGCGCCGCCGATGCCGTTGGCCTCGCCGAAGTAGAAGCGCTTCAGCCACGGCACGGCCTGCGCCTCGCCGCGCGCGATGGCGTCGAGGTCGTCCTCCATCTTGGCGGTGAAGTCGTAGTCGACGAGCCGCCCGAAGTGCTTCTCCAGGAGGTTGACGACGGCGAAGGACAGGAAGGACGGGACGAGGGCGGTGCCCTTCTTGAAGACGTAGCCGCGGTCGAGGATGGTGCCGATGATCGACGCGTACGTCGACGGGCGGCCGATCTCGCGCTCTTCGAGCTCCTTGACCAGGCTGGCCTCGGTGTAGCGGGCCGGGGGCTTGGTGGCGTGCCCGTCGACCGTGATCTGCTCGGCGGTGAGCCGGTCGCCCTCGGCGACCTGCGGCAGCCGGCGCTCGCGGTCGTCCAGCTCGGCGTTCGGGTCGTCGGCGCCTTCGACGTAGGCCTTCAGGAAGCCGTGGAAGGTGATCGTCTTGCCGGAGGCGGTGAACTCGACGTCCCGGCCGTCGGCGGCGGTGCCGCCGATCTTCACCGTGACGCTGTTGCCGGTCGCGTCCTTCATCTGGGAGGCGACGGTCCGCTTCCAGATCAGCTCGTACAGCTTGAACTGGTCGCCGGTCAGGCCGGTCTCGGCGGGAGTGCGGAAACGATCACCCGAGGGGCGGATCGCCTCGTGGGCCTCCTGCGCGTTCTTGACCTTGCCGGCGTACGTCCGCGGGCTCGACGGCAGGTAGTCGGCGCCGTACAGCTGCGTCACCTGGGCGCGGGCGGCGGCGACGGCCGTGTCGCTGAGGGTCGTGGAGTCCGTACGCATGTACGTGATGAAGCCGTTCTCGTACAGCTTCTGGGCGATCTGCATGGTCGCCTTGGCCCCGAAGCCGAGCTTGCGGGAGGCCTCCTGCTGCAGGGTCGTCGTACGGAAGGGGGCGTACGGCGAACGGCGGTACGGCTTGGACTCGACCGAGCGGACCGCGAACTGCGTCTGCTCCAGGGCGGCGGCCAGCGCGCGGGCGTTCGCCTCGTCGAGGTGGAGGACCTGCTCGCTCTTGAGTTGTCCCAGGGAGTCGAAGTCGCGGCCCTGCGCGACCCGCCTGCCGTCGACGGTCTGGAGGCGGGCGACCAGCGACGACGGGTCCGACGGATCCCCGGCGCGGCCGGTCGCGAAGGTGCCCGTCAGGTCCCAGTACTCGGCAGAACGAAACGCGATGCGCTCGCGTTCCCGCTCCACCACGAGTCGGGTCGCGACCGACTGCACGCGGCCGGCCGACAGCCGCGGCATGACCTTCTTCCACAGGACCGGCGAGACCTCGTAGCCGTAGAGGCGGTCGAGGATGCGGCGGGTCTCCTGGGCGTCGACGAGCTTCTGGTTGAGCTGGCGCGGGTTGGCCACGGCGGCCTGGATCGCGGACTTGGTGATCTCGTGGAAGACCATCCGCTTGACCGGGACCTTCGGCTTGAGCACCTCCTGGAGGTGCCAGGCGATGGCCTCGCCCTCGCGGTCCTCGTCGGTGGCGAGGTAGAGCTCGTCGGAGTCCTTCAGCAGGTCCTTGAGCTTCTTGACCTGGGCCCTCTTGTCGGCGTTGACGACATAGATCGGCTCGAAGTCGTGCTCGACGTCCACGCCGAGGCGGCGGACCTCGCCGGTGTACTTCTCGGGCACCTCGGCGGCGCCGTTGGGGAGGTCGCGGATGTGCCCGACGCTCGCCTCGACGACGTAACCAGGGCCGAGGTAGCCCTTGATCGTCTTCGCCTTGGCAGGCGACTCGACGATGACGAGTCGGCGGCCGCCGTGTGCGGTCTCGCTGGTCGGGGACAACTTCGCTCTTCTCTCCGGTCGACGCTGGGGCCTCCCCAGGCCTGTGTCCCGGGTCGGGTCATGGTGACGCTGCGGAGTGTGACGGTACATCCCGCCCCCGTGTCAAACGGGAAAAGCCCGCAACGGCCACTCGAACGGTAACCCGACTACCGCCATTCCTGCCGCCCGGAGTGCCCACCGGGCTTTTCGGACCGATGCGGAGGATCGCCTCCCGTATACCGGAGGCGCTGCTCCGGCAGGGTGTCAGGGCGCCGGTCAGGCCCGTGTGAAGCACCAGGTGCCGACGGCGAGCGCGATCACCGCGGCGAGGGCGGCGACGGTCGCCGATGCGACCGGGCTCACACCGTGGGCGACGGGCTCGCCGTGCCGCACGCGCGCCGCGGTCCACACCAGCAGCGCACCTCCGAACAGGGCGAACACCACTCCCGCGAAGATCGCCGGTCCGCTCTCCATGGTTCCCCGTGCCCCTCTTCTCCCGTCCGCGAGTGCCCAGCACCGCGAGAGTGACACGCGCGGGCAGCGGACGGGCGAACCCCGGGTGAACGCGGGGCCGACGCACCTGTGGACCGGCTCCGCGCGCGCCACCGGCCGCGGCGCTCCCCCGGTGACGGCCCTGCGGCCGCCGGCGCGGCACGCGCGCGTGGAGAGCGCCCGCGGCGTCCGGCACCGGCCGGGGCGGGCCGGGCGTATGCCCGAGGTTGGCCGGTTTCACATCCCCGTGGCCTATGCCCGGACCCGTTGTGGCCTGTGCCGCCGCCGGCTCAGGCCGGCTCGATGAAGCCCTGCTCCACCAGGACCCGGATCTGTGCCGGCGTCCGGTCGCGCAGCAGCACCGGGTCCTCGCCCATCAGTTGCGCGATCGCGTCCAGGATGCGGCCCGCGCTGAGCGAGCCGTCGCACACGCCCGCGAAGCCCGCGCCGACGGTGTCCACCTTGGTGGCCCGGCGCATGCCGCGGTTCTGGCGCAGCACCACGTGCTCCGGGTCCTCGGCGCCGGGCAGCCCGACCTGCTCCTGGACCACCTCGGCGACGAGCTTGAAGTGCCCTTCGAGCAGCGCCGCGTCGTCGGTCGCCCGCAGGTAGTCGAGCCGCTCGAAGTGGGCCCGCACCGTGTCGCCGAGCGGCTGTTCGACCGGGTGCGGCCACTCCTCCACGGTGACGGAGGGCACGGCGGCCCCCGTCCTGCGCAGGGTGATCCACCCGAAGCCGACCGCCTTGACCTTGCGCGCCTCGAACTCGTCCAGCCACGCGTCGTACCGTGCCTGGTACTCCGCCGGGTCGCCCCGGTGGTCGCCGGCGTCCCTCAGCCACAGCTCGGCGTACTGCGTGACGTCCTGCACCTCGCGCTGCACGATCCACGCGTCGCACCCGCGCGGCACCCACGACCTGAGCCTGTCCTGCCAGTCCTCCCCTTCGACGTGCTGCCAGTTGGCGAGGAACTGCGCGAACCCGCCCTCCCGCAGCCGTTCCCCTGCTCCCTGAACGAGCGAGCGGCACAGATCGTCCCCGCCCATCCCGCCGTCGCGGTACGTCAGCCGCGCGTCCGGCGAGATCACGAAGGGCGGGTTGGAGACGATCAGGTCGTACGTCTCGTCGTCCCGCAGCGGCTCGAACAGCGAGCCCGCGCGCAGGTCGGCCGCGGGGGCGCCGGACAGGGCCAGCGTCAGGGCGGTGATGTGCAGCGCGCGCGGGTTGACGTCGGTCGCCGTCACGCGCGTGGCGTGCCGGGCGGCGTGCAGCGCCTGGATGCCGGAGCCGGTGCCGAGGTCGAGCGCGGCGGAGACGGGCGTACGGACGGTGATGCCGGCGAGGGTGGTGGACGCGCCGCCGACGCCCAGGACGACGCCCTCCTCGCGGCTGCCGATGCCGCCCGCGCCGCCGACGGCGCACCCGAGGTCGGACACGATGAACCAGTCCTCGCCGTCGGGCCCGCCGTAGGGCCGCACGTCCACCGTCGCGGCCACCTCGTCGGCGCCCGCCGGCACCAGCCACCCGCTCTCGAGGCACGCCTGCACGGGCAGAACGTCGGCCACGCGTGCGTGCGGCACGGGTTGCTGCAGCAGGAACAGCCGTACGAGCAGCTCCAGCGGCGTGTCCCCGCGGGTCGCCCGGAGCGCGGGCACGGTCTCGCTGCGCGCCAGCGCCGCGTACGCGGGGGCGCCGAGCAGGTCGAGCAGCCCGTCGGCGGTGAAGGACGCCCCGAGCAGGGCGTCCCGCAGCCGGGCGGCGACGTCGGGACGGTCGGCGGAGGGCAGGGGGGCCAGGGTGGAGTCGGTCACGCCCCCATTGTGTCCCGGGGCGGGGTGCCGTTCAGCTCGTCGTCGCGGAAGCGGACGCGGACGCCGACGCCGAGGCGGACTTGCAGCTGGCCTGGTCGGCCATCGCCTTGCCGACGTCGCCCTCCTCGAGGGTCTTCAGGGCGTCGTTGCCGCTCTTGCTGAGCTTGTCCAGCGAGGTCGCGATGTCCTTGAGGCCGTCGGCGAACTTGGCCTGGTCCTTGGTGTCGAGCTTGTCGACCTGCTCCTTCAGGGAGGCGTACGACGCCGAGATGCCGTCGAGCTCCTTGACCGCGTCCTGCTGCTTCTTCGCGCCGTTGTCGACGTCCGGCGCGCCCGCCTTCTGCACCGCGTCGCCGATCGCCTTGTAGGCGTCGGACATGTCCTGGAAGGCCTGCGCGTCGGTCTTCTGCACGTCCTCCGGGGTGCTGTTGTCCGAGGTCTGCTTCTGGATCGCGGTGTTGGCGGCCTCGATCTTCTTGGCCTGCGGCTGTACGGCGTCACAGACCTGCTTGGCCCAGGCGTCCAGCTTGTCGTTGCCGCCGTCGCCGCCGCATCCCGACAGCGCCAGTACCAGTACCGCACCGCCGGACAGTGCGGCCGCGAGCTTCTTGTTCACCGGATTGGTCCCTTCCATGGCTCTCGGCCCCGGAACATACACGGCGCACCGACGGCGACCGCATGCCGAGCGTCCGTTAGGAACCCTTTTGGCGCTATTTGCGCCAGGCGAGAGAAGGCTCACCGTGAGGCTGCACACAGGGGCGCGCACAGCCTGGGGCGGGCGGGTGACGCGGCAACGCGCGCCTCCCGCCCGCCCCTTGGAGCGGAGCGTCGTAAGACCGCCTACGAAACCACCGCGGGGTCCGTCGACTTGGACACGCGCTCGTTCTTGCCCTCCTCGTCCCCGACGGCGATCCCCCGCCGCTTGGAGACGTAGACCGCGCCGACGATGACGATCAGCGCGAGGACCGCGATCAGGATCCGTACGCCGATGTTCTTGTCGTCGCCGTAGGAGAACTTGATCACCGCGGGGGCGATCAGGAGCGACACCAGGTTCATCACCTTCAGCAGCGGGTTGATCGCGGGGCCGGCGGTGTCCTTGAAGGGGTCGCCGACCGTGTCGCCGATCACCGTGGCGGCGTGGGCCTCGCTGCCCTTGCCGCCGTGGTGGCCGTCCTCGACGAGCTTCTTGGCGTTGTCCCAGGCGCCGCCGGAGTTGGCCAGGAACACCGCCATCAGCGTGCCCGCGCCGATCGCGCCGGCGAGGTAGGAGCCGAGCGCGCCGACGCCGAGCGTGAACCCGACGAAGATCGGCGCCATCACGGCGAGCAGACCCGGTGTGGCCAGCTCGCGCAGGGCGTCCTTGGTGCAGATGTCGACGACCTTGCCGTACTCCGGCTTCTCCGTGAAGTCCATGATCCCGGGCTTCTCACGGAACTGCCGGCGCACCTCGAAGACCACCGAGCCCGCCGACCGCGACACCGCGTTGATCGCCAGCCCCGAGAAGAGGAAGACGACCGCCGCGCCCGCGATGAGGCCGACGAGGTTGTTGGGCTGGGAGATGTCCATCGACAGGCTCAGCGGGGCGCCCTTGCCGGTCAGCTTCTCGCCCACGTCGTGCACGTTCGTGGTGATCGCGTCCCGGTACGACCCGAAGAGCGCCGACGCCGCGAGGACGGCGGTGGCGATGGCGATGCCCTTGGTGATGGCCTTGGTGGTGTTGCCGACCGCGTCCAGGTTGGTGAGCACCTGGGCGCCGGCGCCCTCGACGTCGCCGGACATCTCGGCGATGCCCTGCGCGTTGTCGGAGACCGGGCCGAAGGTGTCCATGGCGACGATCACGCCGACCGTGGTGAGCAGGCCGGTGCCGGCCAGCGCCACCGCGAACAGCGCCAGCATGATCGACGTGCCGCCGAGCAGGAAGGCCCCGTAGACGCCGAGGCCGATCAGCAGGGCGGTGTAGACGGCCGACTCCAGGCCGACCGAGATGCCGGCGAGGACGACGGTGGCCGGGCCGGTCAGCGAGGTCTTGCCGATGTCCCGGACCGGGCGTCGGGTGGTCTCGGTGAAGTAGCCGGTCAGCTGCTGGATGACGGCCGCCAGCAGGATGCCGATCGCCACCGCGACGACCGCGAGGATCCGCGGGTCGCCGTCCTTGGCCTTGATGGCCGCGTCGGTGACGCCGTCGAGGTCGGCGTAGCCGGACGGGAGATAGATGAAGACGGCCGCCACGACCAGCACGAGCGAGATCACCGCGGAGATGAAGAACCCGCGGTTGATCGCGGACATGCCGCTGCGGTCGGCCCGGCGCGGGGCGACCGCGAAGATGCCGATCATGGCCGTGACCACGCCGATCGCGGGCACGATCAGCGGGAAGGCCAGTCCGGAGTCGCCGAAGGCCGCCTTGCCGAGGATCAGCGCGGCGACCAGGGTCACGGCGTACGACTCGAACAGGTCGGCCGCCATGCCCGCGCAGTCGCCGACGTTGTCGCCCACGTTGTCGGCGATGGTCGCGGCATTGCGCGGGTCGTCCTCCGGAATGCCCTGCTCGACCTTGCCGACCAGGTCGGCGCCGACGTCGGCGGCCTTGGTGAAGATGCCGCCGCCGACACGCATGAACATCGCGATCAGGGCGGCCCCGAGGCCGAAGCCTTCGAGCACCTTCGGGGCGTCGGCCGCGTACACCAGCACCACGCAGGAGGCGCCCAGCAGACCGAGCCCCACCGTGAACATGCCGACGACGCCGCCCGTGCGGAAAGCGATCTTCATGGCTTTGTGCGAGACGGCGGTGAGATCCTTTTCCGGCTCACCCTCCGCCGGGGTCGCTTCCCGTGCCGCCGCCGCGACGCGGACATTGCTGCGCACGGCGAGCCACATGCCGATATAACCGGTGGCCGCCGAGAACGCGGCGCCGATCAAGAAGAACACCGATCGGCCGGCGCGCTGATTCCAGTCGTCCGCGGGCAGCAGCATGAGCAGGAAGAACACGACGACGGCGAATACGCCGAGCGTGCGCAACTGCCGGGCCAGATAGGCGTTGGCGCCTTCCTGGACCGCCGCCGCGATCTTCTTCATGCTGTCGGTGCCTTCGCCCGCCGCGAGCACCTGGCGCACCAGGACGCCTGCGACCGCGAGCGCGGCGATCGCCACGGCCGCGATGACCGCCACGATGATCCGGTTGTCGTCGGTCAGGACTGCGGCTGCGAAGGTAGTGGGGTGGTCCAACTGATGAGGGGTAGAAAGCCCCGCCATTCGTCCTCCTTGACGCTTGGGCTGAGCTCAAGATGTGGACGGATTCTAGGTACCCGCCCCTGATCAAAACAGAGCGCGGTAAACGGAATTGGCCTTCACATGCTCTTCAGCAAATGATCGACGTCACGCCACTGAACCCGAAAGTGGTAATGCCTCAAGGCCATTGACGCCACCATTTACTTGATCGAATGATCGGGTCGTTGATCGTGAATCAATTCACGAAATACGGTGTACGGAACGGCTGCCAGAACCACTGTAGGCACGCGATCCGCACGCCGACATGCCGAAGGGCCCTACGACGTAGGGCCCTTCGGTGTACGGAGTTGCGGATGAGGCTCAGGGGAGCAGCGCGGCCGGCGGCGTGGTCGGCCAGGTCATCCGGATCAGTCCGCCGTGCTCCCCGGCGGACACCTCGACGTCGTCGACGAGCCCGCTGATGACCGCGAGACCCATCTCGTCCTCTTCGGTCTCGTCCTCGCTGAGCACGCCGGGCACCCGCTCTCCGGGGGCGGAGCGCGGTGCCTCGTCGCCGACCTCGATGGAGAACTGCTTCTCCTCCTCGATCAGGGACACGTGCACGGGCGCGCTGATGCCGCCGGCCTGGTGGAGTCCGACGGCGCGCGAGCACGCCTCGCCGACGGCGAGCCTGACCTCGTCGAGGACGGCCTCGTCCACCCCGGCCCTGCGCGCCACCGCCGCCGCCACCAGCCGTGCGGTCCTGACGTGCTCGGGCAGCGCGCTGAAGCGGAGTTCAACGGTGGCCATGCATCCCCCTCGGAACTACGGGCGTGCTGTCGGGAGGTCCGGGCTGCCGAAAGCCCGAACCCCCCGTTTTCACTTCTTCCGAACGTCTTCCCTCCCGGGCGTGGTGCCCGGGCGGTGGTCAGTCGGTGGCCGCCACCGCTTCCTCGACCGAGGTGTGGATCGGGAACACCTTGGTGAGGCCGGTGATGCGGAAGATCTTCAGAATGCGCTCCTGGTTGCAGACCAGGCGCAGCGAGCCCTCATGGGCCCGCACCCGCTTCAGCCCGCCGACCAGCACGCCGAGCCCGGTGGAGTCGAGGAAGTCCACGCCCTCCATGTCGACGACGAGGTGGAAACTCCCGTCGTTCACCAGCTCGACCAGCTGCTCGCGCAGCTTGGGCGCGGTATATACGTCGATTTCGCCACCGACCTCGACGACCGTACGATCGCCGACGGTACGGGTCGACAGGGACAGGTCCACGGATCCTCCAGCACCTTGCTATCGAGCGGTCGCCCCTTGGGACACCTCGGCAGAGCCCCCAGGACGGTTCGCCAGCCGCGATGGCATTCAATCACTTACCGGCAGGCGTGCACGACGCC
>NZ_JBTWMV010000082.1:0-22624 GCF_054850255.1 Streptomyces sp. 7R007
AGCTCCCGGATCATGCCGGCCGGGTCGGCCAGCCAGCGCCGGGCCCGCGGGGAGCCGAGGGCGCCGGGGGTGTCCGCGAGGGACTTCGCGGTGTCGGCGCGGGCCGCCTCCGGGTCGCTCGCCCGGACCGCCGCGATCTCCTCCTCGAAGGTGGCGGCGGGCCCGATCGGCGGCCGGCACAGCCAGTCGGGACAGTGCCCGCGCTGCGGCATCAGCAGCCACAGGCCGCTCAGGTCGAGGCCGCGCGCCACCTCGCCGACACGGCGCAGCCAGTGCGCGTGATAGCCGTGCCGCTCCGGCCGCTTGAGCGTGCGCACCACCTCCTGCGTCTCCCACAGCGGGGAGACGGCGAAGCGGCAGCGCAGGAAGTCGTCCTCGCCGAAGTGCAGGCGCGACGGCATGAGACCCACCCCTCGGAAAGAGTCGGAAGATTCGGCCTGTGCCGAATCTCTAGGATGCCCGGTCGCTTCACCGCAGGCTGCCGTCCATGTCCGCAGCAGCGCCCCCGGCCCTCGCCGGCTACCCCGCCGTCTTCGCCGTCCGCGAGTTCCGCGCCGTCTTCGCCGCGCACGCCCTCTCCCTGCTGGGCGTGATCGTCAGCGAGATCTCGCTCTCCGTCCTCGTCTACGACCTCACCGGCTCGCCCCTGATGAGCGCGCTCACCTTCGCACTGGGCTTCCTGCCGTACGTGGTCGGCGGGACGCTCCTCGCGGGCGTGGCCGACCGTTTCCCGGCCCGGCGGGTGCTGGTGGCGTGCGACCTGGTGTGCGCGGTGTGCGTGGCGCTGATGGTGGCCTCCGGCACCCGCATCGCCGTACTCCTCGCCCTGCGCTGCTGCGTGGCCGTCGTCTCGCCGGTGTTCCAGGGCACCCGGATGGCCACGCTCGCCGACATCCTCGGCGACGGCGAGCTGTTCGTGCTCGGCCGGTCCCTGCTGCGGATCGTCTCGCAGAGCGCCCTGCTGGCCGGCTACGGGCTGGGCGGCGTGCTGCTGATGGCCGTGTCGCCACGGCACGCCCTGCTGATCACGGTCGCCACCTTCCTCGCCTCGGCGGTCCTGCTCCGCTTCGGCACCCGGCGCCGCCCGGCCCGGGAGCGCTCCGGGAGCGCCCTGGTGAAGGACTCCCTCAGGGGCGCCCGCGAGGTCCTCGCGCACCGCCGGATCCGCGCCCTGCTGCTCCTCTTCTGGATCCCGCCGATGTTCTCGGTCGCCCCCGAGGCGCTCGCCGCCCCCTACGCCGCCGACCTCGCGGCCGGCTCGGTCGGGCTCGGACTGCTGATGTGCGCGCTGCCGGTCGGCACGATCGCCGGCGAGCTGTACGCCGGTGCCCGCCTGCGGCCCGCGACCAGGGAACGGATCGCGCTGCCGCTGGTGTGCCTGACCCTCCTGCCCTACCTCGGCTACGCCCTCCACCCCGGCCTCGTCGTCTCCCTCCTCCTGCTCCTGGTCTCCGGCGCGGGATCGGCGTACACGCTGGGCCTGGACCAGTGGTTCGTGCGGGCGGTGCCGGAGGAGCTGCGGGGGCGGGCGATGACGCTGCTGCAGGCCGGGCTGATGACCGTCCAGGGGGTCGGGATGGCGCTGGCGGGGGTGGCGGCCCAGTTCGCCGGGGTGGCGGCGACGGTCGCGGGCGCCGGGGTGCTGGGGACGCTGTGCTGCCGGCTGCTGGCCCGGGAGGCGAGGGCCGCCGGACCGAAAGGCGAGACGGGGCTGACCACCATGTGACCGGCCGGTAAGGTCGGTGCCGTGCCGAAGCCGCTCAGTCTCCCGTTCGATCCCATCGCCCGCGCCGACGAGCTCTGGAAGCAGCGCTGGGGAAACGTGCCGTCGATGGCGGCCATCACCTCGATCATGCGGGCCCACCAGATCCTGCTGGCCGAGGTCGACGCGGTGGTCAAGCCCTACGGGCTCACGTTCGCGCGGTACGAGGCGCTGGTGCTGCTGAACTTCTCCAAGGCCGGCGAGCTGCCGATGTCGAAGATCGGCGAGCGGCTCATGGTGCATCCGACGTCCGTCACCAACACGGTGGACCGCCTGGTGCGCTCGGGCCTGGTCGACAAGCGCCCCAACCCCAACGACGGCCGCGGCACCCTCGCCACCATCACCGACAAGGGCCGCGAGGTCGTGGAGGCCGCCACGCGCGACCTGATGGCGATGGACTTCGGCCTCGGCGTGTACGACGCGGAGGAGTGCGCGGAGATCTTCGCGATGCTCAGGCCCCTGCGGGTGGCGGCACACGACTTCGAAGAGGACTGACCCCGCCCAAGATCTCCCGGAACGGGCGGTTACGCTCGACGCCATGAAGAAGAGCGTGCTGACCCGCTACCGCGTCATGGCCTACACCACCGGCGTCCTGCTGGTCCTGCTGTGCCTGAGCATGATCGCCAAGTACGGCCTGGACATCGACGGGGCGGCGGACTTCACCCGCGTCGTCGCCATCGCGCACGGCTGGCTCTACGTCGTCTACCTCGTCTTCGCCTTCGACCTGGGCTCGAAGGCGAAGTGGCCGGTCGGCAAGCAGCTGTGGGTGCTGCTCGCCGGGACGATTCCCACGGCCGCCTTCTTCGTCGAGCGCAAGGTCACCCACGAGCTGGAGGCCCAGGTCGCCGACCGGGCTCCGGTCGCCGCCAAGGCGTAACCGCACCGCCGTACGGGTCGCGTACGGCGGTGGCCCATCGACATTTACTAGGACGTCCTAGTAAATTCGAGGGTATGGACGCTGACGCCATCGAGGAGGGCCGCCGTCGCTGGCAGGCCCGGTACGACGCATCCCGCAAGCGGGACGCCGACTTCACCACGCTCTCCGGCGATCCCGTGGAGCCGGTGTACGGGCCACGGCCGGGGGACGCCTACGAAGGGTTCGAGCGGATCGGGTGGCCGGGGGAGTTCCCCTTCACCCGCGGCCTGTACCCGACCGGCTACCGGGGGCGGACGTGGACCATCCGGCAGTTCGCCGGGTTCGGGAACGCCGAGCAGACCAACGAGCGCTACAAGATGATCCTCGGCAACGGGGGCGGCGGGCTCTCCGTCGCCTTCGACATGCCGACGCTCATGGGACGCGACTCCGACGACCCGCGCTCGCTCGGCGAGGTCGGGCACTGCGGCGTCGCGATCGACTCCGCCGCCGACATGGAGGTGCTGTTCAAGGACATCCCGCTGGGGGACGTCACGACCTCCATGACGATCAGCGGCCCGGCCGTGCCCGTGTTCTGCATGTACCTCGTCGCCGCCGAGCGGCAGGGCGTCGACCCGGGGGTGCTCAACGGCACGCTCCAGACCGACATCTTCAAGGAGTACATCGCGCAGAAGGAGTGGCTCTTCCAGCCGGAGCCGCACCTGAGGCTGATCGGCGACCTCATGGAGTACTGCGCGGCCGGCATCCCCGCCTACAAGCCGCTCTCCGTCTCCGGCTACCACATCCGGGAGGCCGGAGCCACGGCCGCGCAGGAGCTGGCCTACACGCTCGCCGACGGCTTCGGATACGTCGAACTGGGGCTCTCGCGCGGCCTCGACGTCGACGTCTTCGCCCCCGGCCTCTCCTTCTTCTTCGACGCGCACGTCGACTTCTTCGAGGAGATCGCCAAGTTCCGCGCGGCGCGCCGTATCTGGGCGCGCTGGATGCGGGACGTCTACGGGGCGAAGAGCGACAAGGCGCAGTGGCTGCGGTTCCACACGCAGACCGCCGGTGTCTCGCTGACCGCCCAGCAGCCGTACAACAACGTCGTGCGCACGGCCGTGGAGGCGCTCGCCGCCGTGCTCGGCGGGACCAACTCGCTGCACACCAACGCCCTCGACGAGACCCTCGCCCTGCCGAGCGAGCAGGCCGCCGAGATCGCGCTGCGCACCCAGCAGGTCCTGATGGAGGAGACCGGGGTCGCCAACGTGGCCGACCCGCTGGGCGGTTCGTGGTACGTCGAGCAGCTGACCGACCGGATCGAGGCCGACGCCGAGAAGATCTTCGACCGGATCAAGGAGCGCGGCCTGCGGGCCCACCCCGACGGGCAGCACCCCATCGGTCCGATCACCTCCGGCATCCTGCGCGGGATCGAGGACGGCTGGTTCACCGGCGAGATCGCCGAGTCCGCCTTCCGCTACCAGCAGGCCCTGGAGAAGGGCGAGAAGAAGGTCGTGGGCGTCAACGTCCACACCGGGTCCGTCACCGGGGACCTGGAGATCCTGCGGGTCAGCCACGAGGTGGAGCGGGAGCAGGTCCGGCTGCTGCGCCGGCGCAAGGAGACGCGGGACGAGGCCGCCGTGAAGGCCGCGCTCGACGGCATGCTCGCCGCCGCCCGCGACGGCTCCAACATGATCGAGCCGATGCTGGACGCCGTCCGCGCGGAGGCGACCCTCGGCGAGATCTGCGGGGTGCTGCGGGACGAGTGGGGGGTGTACACCGAGCCCGCCGGCTTCTAGGACCGGCGGGGTCTACGCGGCCCCGGCCAGGCCCAGCAGGAGCAGGCGGGTGAAGCCGCGCACCCACTCCTCGTCCGCCGGCTCCGCGCTGACCAGCGTGCGGTGGACCACCGCGCCGGCCACCACGTCGAAGATCAGGTCGACGGTGCGGGCGGCCTCCCCGGGGTCGGACTCCGGGGGGAGCTCGCCCCGCTGCTGCGCCCGGCTGCGGCCCTCCAGGACCAGGCGTTTCTGCCGTTCGACGATCGACTCGCGGATGCGCTCGCGCAGGGCCTCGTCGCGGGTGGCCTCGGCGACCACCGCCATCAGGCCGCTCCTGGCCTCCGGGCGGGCCAGGATCGCCGCGAACTGCAGCACCACGCCCTCGATGTCGGCGGCCAGCGAGCCGCGGTCGGGCAGGCGCAGTTCGTCGAAGAGCTCCGCCACCGCGTCGACGACGAGCTCGTTCTTGCCCGCCCAGCGGCGGTAGAGGGTCGTCTTGGCGACCCCGGCCCGCGTCGCCACGTCCCCCAGCGTCAGCTTGGACCAGCCCAGCTCCACCAGCGCGTCCCGCGTGGCCGCCAGGATCGCGGCGTCCGCGGCGGCGCTGCGCGGGCGCCCCGTGGCCCGCGGGGCGGAAGTGCGGCTCTGCATCCCCCGACCATAACCGGCGGATGTCGTGATGTCGTGAGGGAGATCACCAGGGGAGGGTGGCAGCGAGGCACTCGGTGCCATTACGCTACGACCCGTAGCGAAACCACTGGTGTGGGGTGGGGACCCGGCGCCGAAGACCGGCTTACGAAGTGCTTTTCACTCGCGCGCGCGGACGGGGGAGGATAGACGCATGCAGCCACGGAACATGTCCATGAGCGGAGTCGTCGACCTCGCCGCGGTGAAGGCGGCCCAGGAGGCCAAGGCGAAGGCGGAGCAGGCGCGCGCCGAAGCGGCGCGGCAGGGCGGAGGTGGGGCGATCTCGCCGGCCGACCTCGTGATCGACGTCGACGAGGCCGGCTTCGAGCGCGACGTCCTTCAGCGGTCCGCCGAGGTACCGGTCGTCATCGACTTCTGGGCCGAGTGGTGCCAGCCCTGCAAACAGCTGAGCCCGGTCCTCGAGCGGCTCGCCGTCGAGTACAACGGCCGGTTCCTGCTGGCCAAGATCGACGTCGACGCCAACCAGATGCTGATGCAGCAGTTCGGCATCCAGGGCATCCCGGCGGTCTTCGCCGTCGTCGCGGGGCAGGCGCTGCCCCTCTTCCAGGGGGCCGCCGGCGAGGCGCAGATCCGCCAGACCCTCGACCAGCTGGTGCAGGTCGCCGAGCAGCGCTTCGGCCTGACCGGCCTGACCGTCGACCCCGACGCCGCGCCGGGCGCCGCGCAGCCGGGCCCCGCCGCGCCGGCCGGCCCTTACGACGCGCTGCTCGAAGCCGCCGTACAGGCCCTGGACTCCGGCGACCTGGCCGGTGCCGTCCAGGCGTACAAGAACGTGCTGAACGACGATCCGGGCAACCCGGAGGCCAAGCTGGGGCTCGCGCAGGCCGAGTTGCTCCAGCGGGTGCAGGGGATGGACCCGCAGCGGGTGCGCAAGGAAGCGGCCGAGAAGCCGGCCGACGCGCAGGCGCAGATCGCGGCGGCCGACCTGGATCTGGTCGGCGGGCACGTGGAGGACGCGTTCGGGCGGCTCATCGAGACCGTGCGGCGCACGGCCGGTGACGACCGGGACACGGTGCGTCTGAGGCTGCTGGAACTCTTCGAGGTGGTGGGGGCGGACGATCCGCGTGTGACAGCGGCCCGGCGGGCGCTCGCGCGGGCGCTGTTCTGACCAGTCACTAAACACGGGCGCATGTGATGCCCGAGTGAAGAGTTTGCCGACGAAGCTCCACTGCGGCCGCGCTTTACCAAATCTTGGTAATCGCGGCCGCTGTTACTGCAAGTAAGTTGCGGGCTTTGATCTGTCGGATTTGATCCAACAATCAATCGCTTTGTCCCCCCACTTGACAGCACCCTCCGTCGTCGCCCGAGACCTGTGGGTCGTCCATCGGTTATCCGGCCGTTACTACCGAGTAACGAAGCCCCTTGTGCGGGCGGCGAGAATGCACCACGATCGGCGACGCTCGGTCCATTCCCGTACCCCGACAGCCGGTCGGGTCGCGGGAGTTCCTGGGTCCCCACCGAGCAGAGACGGCGTCAGGGGCGCCATCTCTTGGACAGGGGGGTCTTCGCCCGACCAGGCGAAGCCTGTCCGGCAAGGTTGTGCGTGATGCGTGTCAGGCGCGACCAGTGGTTGTCGCTCGGGGGTGATCGCCGGTGATCGGTGCGCGGCTTCGCGCCTTCCGAGTACGGGCGCTCTCCTTCCCGAGGACGTAGCACTTCTCCCATCCCTGCCCGGCTGAGCCGCCGAACTGGGGCAGTCGGGGCCAGGAGATGTACGTCCGAGAAGGAGGAAATATGGAGTCCCAGGTGCGTGGCGGGACCAGATGGAAGCGGTTCGCTGTGGTCATGGTGCCCAGCGTCGCCGCTACGGCCGCGATAGGTGTCGCCCTCGCGCAGGGCGCTCTCGCCGCGTCCTTCAGCGTGTCCGGCCAGCAGTTCAAGGTGACGGCCGACCAGCTGGAGGGCACGGGCTTCGCGCAGTACGGAGCCCTTGACTCGGGGTACACCCTCGACGGCAAGAAGACGGTCCACCCGGTCGCGGTCTCGGCGTTCAAGTCCGCGAGCATCAAGGGCCTGTGCCAGTCCGTGGTCACCCCGGACATCCCCATCCTGGGGAGTGTCAGCCTGATCCTGAAGGCCGGTGGCGGTGACACCCCGGTCCAGGCCGACAACCTGTACATCGACCTCGATGACCTGAGCGCCGACGCGACGTTCAAGAACATCGACATCGGTGTGGCCGCCAAGGACGCCAGCAAGGGTCCCGGCATCAAGAGCGGCGATTCCGCGAACCCGTACGGATTCGCGCAGCAGGCCGACTCGGCCTCGCTGACCGGCGTGAAGCAGACGGCGTGGGCCACCACCGCCGGAACCTTCAAGCTCAGCGGGCTGAAGATGTCCGTGTCCGCGGGCACGCACGAGTGCTACTAGGCACTCGGTGAACGGGCGGGGGAGCCGATGGCGCCCCCGCCCGTCCACCTTCCGCGCGCTTTCTTCACACGCAGTGCAGAGCTTCACCACTGCCCGACCACAGCACCACCACCACAGCAACGCCGCACCAGGGAGCTGTTTTCCATGAGCGCCGAGACTCCTGCCGCACCCGGCCAGTTCACCCGCCGGAGGCTGCAGTTCCGCGCCTGGCGGGGCACGCGGCCGTTCTGGGCCGGACTGTTCGTCCTGCTCGCCGGCTTTCCGATCATGTACTTCCCGTACGCGCATCTCCAGCTCGGTCATCTGACGTTGGCGATGGCCACCACCGGGGGTGCCGGCTCCCTGATCATCGGCGTGCTGCTCGTCGTGCTGGGGGTCAGCCTCTGGTTCCAGAAGCACGTGCGCACCTTCGCGGGCGTCGCGGCGATCCTGCTGGCCCTGGTCTCCATCCCGGTCTCCAACATCGGCGGCTTCCTCATGGGCTTCCTGCTGGCGCTGGTCGGCGGGGCGATGGCCGTGGCCTGGGCGCCGGGTGTCCCGCCGGCCGAGGAGCCGGCCCAGGAGGACACCACCGGCCAGGGCGGCGCGCCCGAGGCCGGGACGGACCCGGACACCACGCTGCTGCGGCCGGTGGACCCCGGGGTGGCGGGCGAGCCGAACGATCTGTCAGGAACGAGCCCGGCCAACGGGGCGAACGGGAGGCACAGTGCCGGCTGACGAGGTGACCCACGGGACTGATGTGGACGAGTCCCGTGTGAGAACCGGGCCGCGCCATGCGGCACCCAAGAAGCCGCTGTTCACCAGGTTCCACATGCCTGCCGGCAAGGCGATGGCCATGGCCGCGATGCCGACGGCCGTCCTCATGGGGATGGGCTTCACGTCGACCCTCGCCCTCGCCGACAGCGGCGGCTCCTCCGCCTCGCCGACGGCGTCGAAGAGCCTGACGGCCGACGAGTACAAGGACTGCGTCAGCGCCCTGGAGGACTCCGCCTCGCCGTCCGCCTCCGCGAGCTCCGGCTCGGCGGACGGCTCGGCCTCGCCGTCGCCGTCCTCCAGCGCGGACACGTCGAAGGACTCCGCGGGCACGGGCTCCGGTTCCGGCTCGGGCACGACCTCTTCGTCGGATTCAGGTTCCGACGACAAGGCCACGCCCACGCCGTCCGCGAGCGCGTCCGGCTCGGACTCGTCCTCGTCGGGTTCCGGCTCCAGCGGCTCCGGCTCCGGTGACACCGCGACGGCGAGCCCGTCGGCGTCCACGAGCGGCGGCGGCCTGCTGGACACCATTGGCGACACCATCACCGGCATCTTCACCGGAGGCAGCGGCAGCGGCTCCTCCACCGCGAGCGCCAGCCCGTCGCCGTCCGCGTCGTCGACGTCGTCCTCGGACTCGTCGTCGTCGGACTCGTCGTCCTCGTCCTCCTCGGGTACGGGCAAGGACGGCTCCTCCAGTGTCACGGACACCGTCAAGGACACCACCAAGACGGTCACGGACACCGTGAAGGACACCACCGACACGGCGACCAAGGCGGCCGGGAAAGCCGCCGAGGCTGCCGGGAGCGCGGCCTCCGACGCCACCTCCTCGGCGAGCCCGTCGGCGAGCGCGAGCCCGGACGCCTCGGACTGCCCGGCGGCCACGGACGACGTCAGCGGCGTCGACAACAAGGTGCCCGTGGCGGACGACCCCTGGTACCTGTCGGCCAGCTCGCTGCTGCTCAAGAGCGCCGACTACCAGGGCATCGTCGAGGTGAAGACGGCCGGCGGCACCACCAAGAAGGTGCTCAAGTACGTCATCTCCGGCGGCACCGACATCGGCGACCTGCACCAGACGGTCAAGGACAAGCAGCAGGGCAAGACCTACCACGTGCAGGCGGCCGCGGGCTCGACGTCCACGATCCGCGACGGCGCCACGACGATGTACACGGAGTCGATCTCCGGGAACCTCTTCGGCCTGATCCCGATCACGTTCGACGTGGACAACCCGCCGCCGCTGAACATCCCGCTGATCTACTTCACCAACGTGAAGGTCGTCCAGGCGGCCCAGTTCGGTGGTTCCCTGCACGTGCCCGGGATGCACGTGTACACCACCGACGGGACCGGCTGAGCGCCGCCACGAGGCCGTTCGGGAGCCGCGAACGAACTGAGGGCGCCCCCTGAGACAGGGGGCGCCCTCAGCGCCGTACAAGGGCCTTGGCGGGCTTACCGGTTGACGCCGCCGAGGTGGTGGACGCGCAGCATGTTGGTGGTGCCGGGGACGCCGGGGGGCGAGCCGGCGGTGATGATGAGGATGTCGCCCTCGTCGAAGCGGTCGAGCTTGGCGACCTCCTGGTCGACCATGTCGACCATCTCGTCCGTGGTGTTCACGAACGGCACGACGTGCGACTCCACGCCCCAGCTGAGCGTGAGCTGGTTGCGGGTGGCCTCGTCCGTGGTGAACGCGACGATCGGCTGGGCGGCGCGGTAGCGGCACAGCCGGCGGGCGGTGTCACCGGACTTGGTGAAGGCGATCAGGCCCTTGCCGCCGAGGAAGTCGGCGATCTCGCAGGCGGCCCGCGCCACCGAACCGCCCTGCGTGCGCGGCTTCTTGCCCGGCACCAGCGGCTGCAGGCCCTTGGCGAGCAGCTCCTGCTCGGCCGCGGTGACGATCTTCGACATCGTCTTGACGGTCTCGACCGGGTACGCGCCCACGCTGGACTCCGCCGAGAGCATGACCGCGTCCGCGCCGTCCAGGATCGCGTTGGCCACGTCGGAGGCCTCGGCACGGGTGGGCCGGGAGTTGGTGATCATCGACTCCATCATCTGGGTCGCCACGATCACCGGCTTGGCGTTGCGGCGGCACAGCTCGATGAGGCGCTTCTGCACCATGGGGACCTTTTCGAGGGGGTACTCGACGGCCAGGTCGCCGCGGGCGACCATCACGCCGTCGAACGCCATCACGACGTCCTCCATGTTCTCCACCGCCTGCGGCTTCTCCACCTTGGCGATGACCGGGACCCGGCGGCCCTCCTCGTCCATGACCTTGTGGACGTCGGCGACGTCCTTGGCGTCCCGGACGAAGGACAGGGCGACCATGTCGCAGCCCATGCGCAGCGCGAAGCGCAGGTCCTCGACGTCCTTCTCGCTCAGCGCCGGGACGTTCACGGCCGCGCCGGGCAGGTTGATGCCCTTGTGGTCGGAGACGACCCCGCCCTCGATGACGATCGTCCTCACCCGCGGGCCCTCGACGTCCAGGACCTTCAGCTCGACGTTGCCGTCGTTGATCAGGACCTGGTCGCCGCGCGAGACGTCACCGGGCAGGCCCTTGTACGTCGTACCGCAGATGGTCTTGTCACCGGGGACGTCCTCGGTGGTGATGACGAACTCGTCACCCCGCTCCAGCTCCACCGGACCCTCGGCGAAGGTCTCCAGCCGGATCTTCGGACCCTGGAGGTCGGCGAGGACACCGATGGCCCGGCCGGTCTCCTTGGCCGCGGCCCGGACGCGGTCGTACCGCGCCTGGTGCTCGGCGTGGGAGCCGTGGCTGAAGTTGAACCGGGCCACGTTCATGCCGGCCTCGATCAGGGAGACCAGCATTTCGTGGGAGTCGACCGCGGGGCCGAGAGTACAGACGATTTTCGAACGGCGCATGGGGCGATCCTATCGGTTTGTTTCGCTACGGAATATTCCGTCTGGCGGAAGATACAAACGGGCGGGGCCGTGCTCGTTTGCTCACGATCCTTTTCCGACCAGTGCGTAGGTCTGCGTCGCGATTTCCAGTTCCTCGTCGGTCGGCACCACGGCGACCTTCACCCGCGCGCCGGCGGGCGAGATCAGTCGCGGTTCGTCACTGCGTACGGCGTTCAGCTCACCGTCCACCGCAAGGCCCAGGGTCTCCAGGCCCGCGACGGCCGCCTCGCGCACCGGCGCCGCGTTCTCGCCGACCCCGGCGGTGAACGCGATCGCGTCCACCGTACCGAGGACGGCGTAATAGGCGCCGATGTACTTCTTCAGCCGATGAATGTAGATGTCGAAGGCGAGCCGCGCCCGTGCGTCGCCCGCGTCGATACGGCGGCGTATCTCCCGCATGTCGTTGTCGCCGCACAGGCCGACCAGCCCGCTCTTCTTGTTGAGAAGAGTGTCGATTTCATCGATGGACATTCCCCCAACGCGCGCCAAATGGAAGATGACGGCCGGATCGGTGTCTCCCGAGCGCGTACCCATCACGAGTCCCTCCAAAGGCGTCAGCCCCATGGAGGTGTCCACGCACTTCCCGCCCCGCACGGCCGACGCGGAGGCCCCGTTGCCCAGGTGCAGCACGATGACGTTGACGTCCTCGGGCGCCTTGCCCAGCAGCCTCGCCGTGGCCCGGGAGACGTAGGCGTGCGAGGTGCCGTGGAAGCCGTAGCGGCGGATGCGGTGCTCGTCGGCGGTGGCGACGTCGATCGCGTAGCGGGCGGCCGACTCCGGCATCGTGGTGTGGAAGGCGGTGTCGAAGACGGCGACCTGGGGCAGGTCGGGGCGCAGTGCCGTCGCCGTGCGGATGCCGGTGAGGTTGGCCGGGTTGTGCAGCGGGGCCACCGGGATCAGCCGCTCGATCTCGGCGAGCACGGCCTGGTCGATCACGGTCGGCTCGGTGAAGGTCTTCCCGCCGTGCACCACCCGGTGCCCGATGGCGGCCAGCTCCGGCGAGTCCAGGCCGAGCCCGTCCTTGGCCAGCTCCTCGGCGACGGCCTTCAGCGCGGCGTCGTGGTCGGCGATCGGGCCGCGCCACTCCCGGGTGTCGTCGCTGCCGAGATGGGTGTGCCTGAGCCGGGAGGACTGCTCGCCGATCCGTTCGACGAGGCCCACGGCCAGCCGGCTGCTGTCGCGCATGTCGAGCAGCTGGTACTTCACCGACGAGGAGCCGGAGTTGAGGACGAGGACGCGGGTGCCGCTCACTGCTGGTCAGCCTTCTCGAGGGGGGACGGGGACGGGGACGGGGCGGGGAGCTGGGCCTGGATCGCCGTGATGGCGACGGTGTTGACGATGTCCTGCACGAGGGCGCCCCGGGACAGGTCGTTGACCGGCTTGTTCAGACCCTGCAGCACCGGTCCGACGGCGATCGCGCCGGCCGAGCGCTGCACGGCCTTGTAGGTGTTGTTGCCCGTGTTGAGGTCCGGGAAGATCAGCACCGTCGCCTGTCCGGCCACGTCGGACCCGGGCAGCTTGGTCGCCGCGACGGTGGGCTCCACGGCGGCGTCGTACTGGATCGGCCCCTCGATCTTCAGGTCGGGCCGCCGGGCGCGCACCAGCTCGGTCGCCTCGCGCACCTTGTCGACGTCGGCGCCGGTGCCGGACGTGCCGGTCGAGTACGACAGCATCGCGATCCGCGGCTCCACCCCGAACTGCTCGGCGGTGCCGGCCGACTGGATGGCGATGTCGGCGAGCTGCACGGCGTTCGGGTCGGGGTTGACCGCGCAGTCGCCGTAGACGAGGACCTTGTCGGCCAGGCACATGAAGAACACCGACGAGACGATGTCGGAGTCCGGCCGCGTCTTGATGATCTCGAAGGCCGGGCGGATGGTGGCCGCCGTGGAGTGCACGGACCCGGAGACCATGCCGTCCGCGAGCCCCTCCTGGACCATCAGCGTGCCGAAGTAGTTCACGTCCGAGACGACGTCGTACGCCAGCTCGACCGTGACGCCCCTGTGGGCGCGGAAGGCCGCGTACCGCTCGGCGAAGGAGTCGCGCAGCTCGCTGGTGGCGGGGTCGATCAGCTGCGAGTCGCCCAGGTCGATGCCGAGGTCGGCGGCCTTCTTGCGGATCTGGTCGACCGGGCCGAGCAGGGTCAGATCGCAGATCCCGCGGCGCAGCAGGACCTCCGCCGCGTGCAGGATGCGCTCCTCGGTGCCCTCCGGCAGGACGACCCGGCGCCTGCCGGAACGGGCCTGCTCCAGCAGCTTGTGCTCGAACATCATCGGCGTGAGGCGGTCGCTGCTCGGGGCGGAGACGCGCCGGTTGAGGTCCGCGGTGTCGACGTACCGCTCGAACAGGCCGAGCGCGGTCTCCGCCTTCCTCGGCGTGGCCGCGTTCAACTTCCCCTCCAGGGAGAAGAGTTCGGCCGCGGTGGGGAAGCTGTTGCCGGGCACCGACAGGACCGGGGTGCCGGGGGCGAGGCGGGCGGCGAGGGTGAGGATCTCCTCGCCGGGCACCTCGTTGAGGGTGAGCAGGACGCCGGCTATCGGCGGGGTGCCGGCGCTGTGCGCGGCGAGGGCGCCGACGACCAGGTCGGCGCGGTCGCCCGGGGTGACGACCAGGCAGCCCGGGGTCAGGGCGGCGAGGAAGTTCGGCAGCATCGCGCCGCCGAACACGAAGTCGAGGGCGTCGCGGGCGAGTCCGGAGTCGTCGCCCAGCAGCACCTTGGCGCCCAGGGACTGGGAGATCTGCGCGACCGTCGGCGCGGACAGGGCCGGCTCGTCGGGCACCACGTGGCAGGGCACGGGCAGCCGGTTGGCGAGCCGCTCGGCTATCTCGTCCCGGTCCTCGCGGGCCACCCGGTTGGTCACCATGGCCAGCACGTCGCAGCCGAGGCCGTCGTAGGCCCGGTAGGCGTTGCGCGTCTCCGCGAGCACCGACTCGGCCGGCTGGCCCCGGCCGCCCACCACCGGCAGCACGGAGGCGCCGAACTCGTTGGCGAGCCGGGCGTTGAGGGAGAGCTCGTCGGGCAGCTGGGTGTCGGCGAAGTCCGTGCCCAGCACCAGGACGACGTCGTAGTCCCGCGCGACCACGTGGAAGCGGTCGACGAGGATCGACACCAGCTCGTCCGTGCCGCGCTCGGCCTGGAGCGCGGAGGCCTCGTGGTAGTCCATGCCGTAGACGGTGGCCGGGTCCTGGGAGAGCCGGTAGCGGGCGCGCAGCAGCTCGAAGAGACGGTCGGGGCTGTGGTGCACGAGCGGCCGGAACACGCCGACCCGGTCGACCTGCCGGGTCAGGAGCTCCATCACCCCCAGCTCCACGACCTGGCGGCCGTCGCCGCGGTCGATACCGGTCACGTACACGCTGCGCGTCACGTGCGATCTCCGTTTCGTCGTATGAGTCGTCTGCGTCGTCTCTGCGGTCGCGTCCACGCCATAAAAATCGCCCACCGAGGTGAGCGGAACCCTCTTGACAATACCCCTGCCTGTGGATAAGGCGCCCGTCAAGTCGGACGGCGGGGCGAAGGGCGCGACGGGGATAATCCGGATATAGGGGGCGGAAAGGGTGGGGGCTTGTGGGGCATGAAACAATCGGACTGGCTCACCGATCACGACAGCGAGCAGGAGACACAGCACGATGCGCATCGGAGTCCTCACCGCAGGCGGCGACTGCCCCGGCCTGAACGCTGTGATCAGGTCGGTCGTGCACCGGGCGGTCGACAACTACGGCGACGAGGTCATCGGCTTCGAGGACGGCTACGCCGGCCTGCTCGACGGCCGCTACCGCGGCCTCGACCTCAACGCCGTCAGCGGCATCCTCGCCCGCGGCGGCACCATCCTGGGCTCCTCCCGCCTGGAGCGGGACCGGCTGCGCGAGGCCTGTTCCCGCGCCACCGACATGGTCGAGGAGTTCGGCATCGACGCGCTGATCCCGATCGGCGGCGAGGGCACCCTGACGGCGGCCCGGATGCTGTCCGACGCCGGCCTGCCGGTGGTCGGCGTCCCCAAGACGATCGACAACGACATCTCCTCCACCGACCGCACCTTCGGCTTCGACACGGCCGTGGGCGTCGCCACGGAGGCGATGGACCGCCTCAAGACGACCGCCGAGTCCCACCAGCGCGTGATGGTCGTCGAGGTCATGGGCCGGCATGCGGGCTGGATCGCCCTGGAGTCCGGCATGGCGGCCGGCGCGCACGGCATCTGCCTGCCCGAACGCCCCTTCGACCCGGCCGACCTGGTCAAGATGGTCGAGGAGCGCTTCGCCCGCGGCAAGAAGTTCGCCGTCGTGTGCGTGGCGGAGGGCGCCCACCCCGCCGAGGGCAGCATGGACTACGGCAAGGGTGAGATCGACCAGTTCGGCCACGAGCGCTTCCAGGGCATCGGGACGGCGCTGGCGTACGAACTGGAGCGGCGCCTCGGCAAGGAGGCAAAGCCGGTCATCCTCGGCCACGTGCAGCGCGGCGGCGTGCCGACCGCCTACGACCGCGTCCTCGCCACCCGCTTCGGCTGGCACGCGGTGGAGGCGGCGCACCGGGGCGAGTTCGGCAAGATGACCGCGCTGCGCGGCACGGAGATCGTGATGGTGCCGCTGGCGGAGGCGGTCACCGAGCTGAAGACGGTGCCGAAGGACCGGATGGACGAGGCGGAGTCGGTTTTCTAGGGGCATTGCCTTTTCCTGGGAGCCATGGCCTTTTCCGGGTCTGCCGAGGGGGGCGGTCCCCGGCGGAGCGGGGTTTCAGAACAGTGAGGGCACGTCCGCCTCGATCAGGTGCGGGCCGGGTTCGGCGAGGGCCGTGCGCAGCCGGTCGGTGAACTCCCCGGCGGTGGTGGCCCGGACGGCCGGTACGCCCATGCCGCGGGCCAGGGCGACGAAGTCCAGGGCCGGCCGGGTCAGGTCGAGCAGGGCACGGCGGGCGGGACCGTCCGCCGGGGCCCCGAGCCGCTGGGCCTCCATGTCCAGGATGGCGTAGGAGCCGTTGGCGAAGACCACCGTGGTGATGTCGAGCCCCTCGCGCGCGTGGGTCCACAGCGCCGAGATCGTGTACATGGCGCTCCCGTCGGCCTCCAGACACAGCACGGGCCGGTCCGGGCAGGCGAGCGCCGCCCCCGCCGCCAGCGGCAGCCCCTGCCCGATGGCGCCGCCGGTGAGCGTCAGCCAGTCGTGACGCGGCGCGCCCGCGGTGGCCTCCGGCAGCCACAGCCCCGACGTGTTGGCCTCGTCCACCACGACGGCCCCCTCGGGCAACAGCGCCCCCACGGCCGCGGCGGCGCTCTCGGCGGTCAGCGCGTCGGCACCGGCGGGCGGTACGGGACGGGTCCTGGGCGCGAGCGGCGCGGCCGGCGCGGACGTGCCGACCACGTCGGCGAGGTGACCGAGGGCGTCGGTCAGGTCGTCGGCCGGTGTCCCCAGGGTGTGGACGCGGCAGTCGTCCGGCGCGAGCAGACCGGGCAGCCCCGGGTGGGCGAAGAACGACACCGGGGCGCGGGCGCCCACCAGCACCAGGTGCCGTACTCCGTCGAGTTGGGCCATCGCCCCCTCGGCGAGATAGCCGAGCCGCTCCACGGCGGGCAGGTCCGCGCCGCGTTCCAGACGGGCCGGGAACGTCTCGCACAGCAGCCGGGCACCGGTGCCGGCGGCGACCCGGGCCGCGGCGCGCAGCGCGGGCTCGCGGGTGGCCGCCCCGCCGAGCAGCAGCGCGGCGCTCTCGCCGGTGCGCAGGGCTGCGGCCACGGCGGCGACGGTCCCCTCGGGCACGGCCGACGGCGGCCGGGGCGCAACCGGCGGTGCGGGGCGCGCCCCGTCCGACCAGGACACGTCGGCGGGCAGGATCACGGTGGCCACCTGCCCCGGGGCGCCGCTCGCGGCGGCCACCGCCTCCGCCACGTCGGTGCCGGCCGTGGCGGCGTCGGCGCAGCGGCGGACCCAGCCGGAGACGGTACGGGCCTGCGCGTCGATGTCCGACTCCAGCGGGGCGTCGTACTTCTTGTGGAAGGTCGCGTGGTCGCCGACGAGGTTGAGCAGCGGGGTGTGGGCGCGGCGGGCGTTGTGGAGGTTGGCCAGGCCGTTCGCGAGCCCGGGGCCCAGGTGCAGCAGGGTGGCCGCCGGGCGGCCCGTCATCCGGCCGTATCCGTCGGCGGCGCCGGTGGCCACGCCCTCGAAGAGACAGGGGACGGCGCGCAGACCGGGCTCGTCGTCGAGGGCGGTGACGAAGTGCAGTTCGGAGGTGCCGGGGTTGGCGAGGCAGAGCGCGACGCCGGAGTCGAGGAGGGTGCGGGCGACGGCGTGGGCGCCGTTCATGGGGGCCGCCTTTCGTCAGCGGAGGGCGGGGTGGCTCGGGGTCAGTCGAAGAGGACGCCGGGGTTGAGGATTCCGGTCGGGTCGAAGGCGTGCTTGATGCGGCGCATCAGCTCCACCTTGGCCGGATCCTCCAGTGCGAGGAAGTACCGCTTCTTGGCCGTTCCCACGCCGTGCTCGCCGGAGATCGCCCCGCCCAGGGCGGCACCCGCCTCGAACAGCCGGCGCAGCACGCCCTCCCGCAGCTCCGGGTCCGCCTGGAAGACGGCCAGATGCACGTTGCCGTCGCCGGCGTGCCCGCAGCCGGTGACGATCGACCCGGTGTCCTTGGCGATGACGTCCGCCTCGGCGAGCAGCCGCGGCAGCGAGGCGCGGGGCACCACGATGTCGACGACCTCGTCGGCGCCGGCCGCCTTCGAGGCGTAGAAGGCGTGCTCGCGGGCCTCCATCAGCCGGCGCGCCGCGGTCGCGGGCAGCACGTACACGTCCCTCGCGCCCACCTCCTGCAACTGCGCGCCCAGTCCCTCCACATCGGCGTCGAGCCGCTCGGCGGAGTGCCCTTCCAGGACCACCATCAGATACCCGAGGGCGGTGGCCCGGACCCGCTCCGGAATGCCGAGCCCGAGGTCCTCCCGAGCGGTCATCGCCGCCATCGTGAGCAGGTCGACGTACTCCAGCGCCAACGGGTCCAGACCCCCCGCCAGCAGCACCGGCACCGCCTCCGCGACCTCCTCCGCCGAGCCGAAGGGCGCCAGCACGGTCGCGCCGTGCCCGGCACGCGGCTTCAGGCGCAGCGTGACCTCGGTGACCAGGGCCAGGGTCCCCTCGGAGCCGACCAGCAGCTGGGTCAGGTTGTAACCGGTGCTGGTCTTGACGTACTTGCCGCCGCTGCGCACCGTCTCGCCGGAGGCGAGGACCGCCTCGACGCCGAGCACGTGGTGCCGGGTGACGCCGTGCCGGACGGCGTGCATGCCGCCGGCGTTGGTGGCGACGGTACCGCCGACGGAGGCGCTCAGCTCGCCGGGGCGTACCGGGTAACGCAGGCCGAACTTCTCGGTCTCGTCGTCGAGTCGGGCGAGGGTGACGCCGGGCTGGACGACGGCGACATGGTTGGCGGTGTCGATCTCCAGCACGCGGTTCATGCGCTCGAACGACACCACGATCCCGTCGGCGTGCCGCGGTACACAGGCGCCGCACACGCCGGTGCCGGAGCCGCGCGCGACGACCGGGACGCGGTGCGCGGCGGCGACCCCGACGATGCCGGCGACCTCCGCCGTGGTGGCGGGGCGGAGGAGGAGGGCGGGGGGCCGGGGGGTGACGGCGAGGGACTCGTCGTGGTGGTAGTCGGCCGGGACCCGGTCGGCGGGGAGGACGTGCCGAGCCCCGACCACCTTCTCCAGCTTCTGGCGGAGCGACCCGATGTCCACGCTGGTGCCGGTGACTGTCATGATCCCGTCCCTCTCCTCGACGGCGGCCTTCCTTGACGCCTCCTGGGTCATGGTGGGGGTGGGGGAGGGGAGGGGGGATCGGCCCAACGGGCCTCGGACGGGGGCTGGTCGGCCCCCGCGACGCACGTTCGCGGCTGGGCGTCGTCCTGAACCGCCCGTTACTGGGTGTTGTCCTGAACGGCGGCCCAGAAGTGGTCGACGACACGGTCCAGGTAGGCGCGGCCCGCGTCACTCGAACCGTCGGCCGCGCCTCCGCCGCCCCAGTTCAGGGTGGCGACCATCTGCCCCTGGTAGTCCTGGTGCAACTGCTGCAGGGCGTCCTCCAGCAGCCGCCGGTCCAGAGGCACCATCTTGCCCACGGGACGGACGTACGCCTGCCAGCGCGCCGTGACGGCGCTGCGGAGCAGTTCGGCGAGCTTGCCGTCGCGGCCGGTGACGGTGATGAAGTCGGGCAGCGAGAGGTCGAGCAGTTCGGCGAGTGCGGCGGACTGGCGGTCGGTGCCGCGCCAGGTGTTGTGCTCCTCCATGTGGAGATAGGCGAGGAGTTCGAGGCCGACGGTGCGGGCGACGTCCTCCGGGGTGAGGTTGTGGGCGATGCGGTGTTCGCGCAGGGTGCGTGGTCTGCCGATCAGTTCGCCGGGGGAGCACCACAGCACACCGGCGAGGGCGGTGAGTTCGGGACCGGTGGGGGAGGTCAGCCCGCGTTCCCAGGCGAGGACGAGGTCGGGGGTGACGTAGGGGAGCCCGTACGAGGCACGCAGGCCGAAGGCGACGTGTTCCGGGCCCATGTTGAGGGCGGTGCGGAGACGGTGGGCCGCGGCGGCGTTGAAGGGCGGGAGGGAGTGAGGGGAGGAGGACGTGGGGGAGGAACCGACGGCATAGGTGGGGCTGGTGGAGTGGGCGGGTTGGTTCGGCGGTTGGGCTGGGGAGTGGCGCACGGGGCACAAAGTAGGGGCGCGGGGGTGCGGTGACTACGGTCTGTTCGGCCAGGAATACGGATTGTAGGAACGTACGGTTTCGGCCTTGATCGGGCGGGTGGCCGGGGAACGTCTGTTTGCCGGTGGGGAGGGGTGGTCGCGACCGCGCCGGGTCGCCTGCGTGGGCGGCGGGAAGGGCGGGATCTTCGTATACGGGGTGAATGGCAAGGTAGAGGGGCATATTCGCGAACGTCTTCTCTCGCCGAGCGGCCTGACACCTCACGGCGGCCGGCCCCGACGGCGCGCCGCAGGTCTCGCCCGTGTGGGCGGGCCTCGAAGGTGAATACGTCATGGTCAACACGCCGATCGGGGGCGTGAGGGAGCAGAACCCGCGGCTCAATCCGAACGGGTCGCGTTGCCCGTGGGGTGGCCGGCTGCCACTCCGTCAACTCGTCGGCCCAGACGCGGGCGTGATCGGCTTGGACGGCCTCGCCGGCTCGGGCGTAGGCGCCGGCGGCTTGGAGGTGGGCGCTGCGGGCTTCGGCGGGAGGGAAGGCGACCTCGTGGCGAAGGCCAGGTTCTCGAGGGCCTGACCTGTCCGGGACCAGTCCTCGAACTCCCGGTGCGTGTGCAGGCCGTTGCCTCTCCGTGGCGGTCCCCGGCGACTCGGTGCAGGTCGCGGGCACGGGTGTCGGTGTCGATCGCGTCCTGTGCCGGCCTCCTTGCGTCGGGGCGGGCCGAGGATGTTCCACGCGATCGTCTCGCCCTGGCGGTCACCGGTGCGGTGCGCGGCCTCCCGGGCGGTCCGGGCGGCGGTGCTCCAGTCGTCGAAGCACCGCCGCCAACCGAGATACGTCCCCAGGCATGCGGCCAGTTCCACCACCGTGTCCGCGAACCGCTCCTCCCGCGCCCACGCCACCAACCCGGCCCGCTCCCCGCCAATACCGGGCAAGTGCCTGCCCCCGGTCGGCGAACCGCTCCGGCTCCGCCCTCCCCGGCAACCCCGCATCCCCCGCCACCACACTCATCCCGAACGCCCGCACCAGGTCGTGCGACCGCCATCGCGCCGCGAGTTCGAGGACTGGTACCGGGGCGGGTCAGTCCGGAACGGGCCTCGGCGAGGCGATGGGCGGCCCGGTAGGCGCGGGCCAGGTTCTGGAGGGGCGTCCGTCACCCCTTGACCGCCCCGCCCAACGCGAACCCCCCGCCCAACCGCCGCGCGATGCCGACGTACAGCAGGATCACCGGTGTCGAATAGACCACCGAGAACGCCGCCAACTGCCCGTACGCGACCATCCCCCGATTGCCGAAGAACTCGTTGATGCTCACGCTCGCCGGCATCTGGTCCGGGGTCAGCAGCAGCATGAACGGGACGAAGAAGTTGCCCCACATCATCACGAACGAGAAGACCGTCACCACCGCCACCCCCGGCCCCATCAGCGGCAGCACGATCCGGACGAGCGACTGGAACGACGACGCGCCGTCCGTCCAGGCCGCCTCCTCCAGCTCCTTCGGCACGCCGTCCATGAAGTTCTTCATCAGCCAGACGGCGAAGGGGAGTTGGGAAGCGGCGAAGAAGAAGATCGTGCCCTGCATGGTGTCGATGAGGTCCACCCGCACGAACAGCGCGTACACCGGCACCATGATCGCCGTGATCGGCAGGCTCGTCGCGAACAGGATCGTCAGCAAAAACGGCCGGTTGAGGCGGGAGCGGAAGCGGGAGAGCGGGTAGGCCGCCAGCGCCGCGCACACCACCGTCAGCAGCGTGCCGCCCCCGCACAGGATCAGGCTGTTGAGGAGGGGCGTGAAGGTGATGTCCGACGTCAGGATCGCGTCGAAGTTGTCGAAGGTGAGTCCGTCCGGCGCCTTCACGCGCAGGTCCGCGTGCGGGTCCAGCGAGGACAGCACCACCCACACCAACGGCAGCGCGAAGGCCGCCGCGACCACCAGCAGCCCCGCGTCCGCGGCCAGGCGCCGGCTCCTGCGGCGGGAGGCGAGTGTGAGAGCCATGACGGGTCAGACCTCCGTTCGCAGCAGACGCAGGTAGACGACGGAGAAGAGGGAGCCGACCAGCAGCAGGAGCAGGGCGACCGCGGTGCCGTAGCCGATCATGCTGTTCTGGAAGGCCTGTTCGTACATGAAGAGGGGCAGCGTCTGGCTCTTGTTGCCGGGGCCGCCTCTCGTCATCACCCAGATCAGCCCGAACACCGACAGTGTCTGGAGGGTGTTGAGCATCAGGTTCGTGCCGATGGAACGGCGGATCATCGGGAGGGTGACGTGCCACATGCGGCGCCAGCCGCCCGCGCCGTCCACCTCCGCCGCCTCGGTGATCTCCTTGGGGATCTCGTTCAGGGCGGCCGAGTAGACCAGCATCGAGAAGGCCGTGCCGCGCCAGACGTTCGCGAAGGACACCGCCAGGATCGGCAGGGTGAACAGCCAGTTCTGGCGCGGGAGATGGAGCCAGTCGAGGATCGCGTTCAGGGTGCCCTCGCGGCGGAAGAAGGCGTAGAGGAGGAAGCCGGCGACCACCTCCGGCAGCACCCACGCCGTGATCACGATCCCGCCGGTGAGGGTACGGACCGGCTTCGACGCGCGCTGCATCAGCGCCGCCAGCGCCAGCCCGATGGTGTTCTGGCCGAGCAGCGACGACACGACCGTGAACACCAGCGTCAGCCATACGGCGTTGAGGAATTCGTCGTCCTGGAAGGCCTTGCGGAAGTTGGCGAAGCCGACGAAGGACGAGTGGGCCTGGCCGGTGAGCTGGAGGTCGGTGAAGGCGATGTAGGCGCAGTAGGCGATCGGGCCGGCGAGGAAGAGGAGGAGCAGGACCAGGGCGGGAG
>NZ_JBTWMV010000083.1:0-21391 GCF_054850255.1 Streptomyces sp. 7R007
TGCTGTCTCAGCCCAGTTGCGGTGTGTTATCTGCATTGCTGCAGATTGAGTGCGACGAACGTCGAGCCCGTGCTTTATCGTTTGGCGCCCTTGACCAGCCGTGCTTCCATCTTGGGTGAGACTGCTGCAGTTGTGGTGAGATGTCCTATAGGTGGCTCGGTAGGCCGGGTCGGCTTGTAGATGTGCAGTCAGTTCTTGCCACGTTCTTCACGCCAAAGTCCGTCGTGACGATGTGCGAAGGTGCTCCCGATGGATGCTGTGGCGGGGCTCCCTTGGTGCCAGCTGTCGTTGAACACGGCGCTGCCGTCAGGAGAGTTGAGGTCGTGGAAACTGGCCACATGTGCGCTCTGCCCGCTGTACGCTGCCTGTGCCGAGATGAATGCTTTCGTCCTTAATCGGGCATGGGAGGCAGCAGGTGGATCCGGAATTGGTGGCTCTGGCGTCGGCGTCAGGGATGGCCGTGGCCCAGGCGGCAGGCACTGACGCGTGGCAGAGCATCCGAGCGCAGGTGGTCCGGCTCTTCGGCCGTGGTTCCACGCCGGAGGGCACCCAACGAGCGGTCCTGGACAACCTGGACCGTACGGCAGCCGACCTGAGCGACACCGATCCTGACGCGGTTGCGCGGATCCGGGAGGCAGCCGACTGGCGGACCCGCATCTTGGCCCTGCTGGAGAATCTGAACGCCTTGGACCGCGAACAGGCGCTGGTCCAGTTGCGGGAGCTTGCGGCTCGAGGCCAGCCGCACCAGAGCGGAGTCGCAGCATCAGACAACAGCGTCGCCTTCGGCGGAAGCGCACACATCAGCGCTCAGAACCAGGCAGCTGCCGCGGTGGCGATGGGCGATGTCACCATCGGAAACCCTCCACAGCCGGGCCCGGATCAGAGCTGACCGCGCCCGGCGCGAGTCCAGTTACGCACGTCACCGCTCAGACTTCGATCGTGGCCCAGCAGCATGCGATCGCCGCCCAGTACATCGGCAGAGTCGAGCAACACGCCGCCCCGCAACCTCCGGTGGTTTGGCCGGTGCGAGTGGGCGCGGTGCCACAGCTGGCGTCTGCGTTTCAGTCCCGTCCAGGGCTTCGCGAGCGAATCGACCGGGCGAGGGCTGGACAGGTCACCGTGGTGCTCACTCAGGTACTTGTCGGGGGCGGAGGGGTGGGCAAGTCTCAACTAGCTGCTGCCTACGCCCACCAGGCCTTGGCCGGGGGTACCGATCTGGTGGTGTGGGTGAACGCCGCCGAGACTCAGCAGCTCGTCACTAGCTACGCCTCTGCCGCGCATCGCGTCCAGGCCCCTGGTGCATCGGGAGTGGACATCAAGACTGACGCCCAGGCCTTTGTGGACTGGTTGGCGGTCACCTCCCGGAGGTGGCTGGTCGTGCTCGATGACCTCACCGATCTGGAAGACGTCAGCCTATGGTGGCCACCCCCATCTGTCAGTGGGAACGGGTGGGTGTTGGCTACCACGCGACGTCGCGACGCGCTGCTGTCCGGCGGCGGCCGTGCGGTCGTTGAGGTCGACACCTACGCCCCGGCAGAAGGTCTCGCCTACTTGCGGGACCGGATCACGGGCGTTGACATGGGTCACCTGCTTGACGATCAGGCTGAGGAGCTTGCACAGGAGTTGGGTCTCCTGCCTTTGGCGCTAGCGTATGCAGCGGCCTACATGATCAACGAGGATGTCCCCTGCGCACGCTACCTGCAGAAGTTCACCGATCGCCGTTCCCGTCTGACGACGTTGTTGCCCCGGCAAGCAGATACCGAGGGGTATGGGCGGCAGGTCGCTACCGCTCTGCTGCTGACCCTGGACGCAGCTCAAGAATGCGAGCCAGTGGGCCTGGCCGTCCCGGCCATCCGCCTGGCGGCCTACCTCGACCCCGCCGGGCACCCCCTGATGCTTTGGAACCATTTCGCGGTTGCCGGCTACCTGGCCACCCACCGCGGCCCGCCCTCCCTGGAGTCCGGTGACGTCACCGCAGAGGACGCCGCAGCCGCCATGCGGTTGTTGTACCGCTACGGGCTGATCACGTATGAATCCCGGGATAGCCACCGGGCCATACGCCTGCACGCGTTGACCGGCAGGGCAGTCCGCGAGACCACCCCCGCCTCTCAGAAGCCCGCGATCGTGACGGCGGCTGCTGAGGTGTTACTCGCTATCTGGCCCGCGACGGAACACACTGAGCCCGATCTGTGCGCGGTCCTGCGTGCGAACACTGATGTCCTGGCCGGTCACGCCGGTGACACGCTGTGGGAGGTCGGCGGTCGGCCGCTTCTGCATCAGGCAGGGGCCAGTCTGCTGAATGCCAGCCTGCCCGCCTCTGCAGTCTCCTATTGGGAGCGGGTCAGCGCCGATGCTCAGCGACTACTCGGAGACGATGACCCGGCCACTCTAATCGAACGGGGCAACCTGGCCCTCGCCTACAACCGCGCGGGGCGCACCAGGGAGGCAATCACGTGGCTGGAGCAAGTAGCCGCCGACGCCGAGCGGTTCTTGGGCCACGACCACCCGATTACCCTCACTGCATTGACCAATCTGGCCATTTCCTACTTAAACGCAGAACGCATCGAGGAAGCGACCGCCATCCAGGAACTGATCGTCGCCGACCGCGAACGCCTGTTGGGTAATGGTGATCCCCGCACTGTCACCGCCCGCGGCAATCTGGCTGTCTCGTACGGGCAAGCGGGGCGCATCCTGGAGGCGGTCGCTCTTGAGGAGCAGATCGTCACTGACGCCGAGCGGTTGCTGGGCGACCATCCCGATACCATCCGGGCATACGGCAATCTGGCCGCCTCCTACCGGCAGTTACGGCTTCACGACAAGGCGGTCAGTTTGGGAGAGCAAGCCGTCGCTCACGCCGAGCGGTTGTTGGGCGAGGACCATCTGCGCACCGTTGACGTGCGTAGCCAGCTAGCGACCTTCTATGGGGAAGCAGGCCGTTTTGAGGAAGCCGTCGCTTTGGGTAGGCAGGTTCTCTCCGCCCGCGAGCGGCTGCAGGGCGAGTACCATCCCGACACCCTGAGCGACCGCGCAGCGCTGGCCGTTTCCTGCGGACTGGCGGGGCACGTACAGGAAGCGATTCGTCTCGGCGAGCGCGCGCTGGCCGAGGTCGAGCAGCAACTGGGGCCCACACACAGGGCGGCCATCTACGCCCGCATCAACCTGGCAACCTTCTACGGGCGCGACGGCCGCCTTGAAGAGGCGATCACCTTGGGCATACAGGCTATGACCGAGGCCGAGCGGTATCTGGGCGACGCCCACCCCGGCACCAGATCAGCCCGTACCGAGCTGGCCGTCTCCTACCGGCTGGCGAACCGCCCCTTGGAGGCGATGGCTCTTGAGGATCGGGCCGTCGTCGCCGGGTTCCAACTGGGCAATGATCAGGTGTATGTCCTGCCACTCGAGCCCAGGGGAGCTGAGCGAAAGCGTGTGCACAAGCCGCGATGGTGGCGTCGGGCATGGTTCGCAAGTGGGGATTAGAGGATCGCAGCGACGCCCGCTGCCGGAAACTCACAACTGGACGAGGGCTGAGCTCGCCAGGCTGGTGAGAAGTGGTTACTACGCCGTGGGAACAGGCGACGAGTGCGGGGTGTCAGTCTCTGGGGTGGTTGACGCGCCACTCGGCGAGGGCCTGGTGTGCGGTCTTGGCACGCGCGACGTCTCCGCCGAAGGCACCAGCCCGGAGGAGGGGCCAAGCTTCGGTGAGTTCCTGCTCGATGGATGAGGAGAGATCGGGTCGGTCGTACTCCCAGATGTCGTCGAGGAGGAACTCACCCGCCCAGGGATAGGGTGGGCCGTCGTGGCCCCCCTCATCCATGGCAATCATGGACGTCAGGTACTCAAACCTGGTACACGCCTCGACATAGGCATGGTCGCTGGGTTCAACCAGCCGGAAGGGCTCACGCAATTCGTCCTTCAGCCAGCGGCTCTGAGGGTAGAGATAGCCGCTGCCTTGCTTCTGACGGAACAGGTAGTTGAGCCCCTCGTCTTCGATGACACGGTTGGGGTTGAGGTACGACACCGGCTGCTGCCGCAGCCTTCCAGAGCCAGGGCGCGCCCACGCCGGGTGGGCTAGGAGACTGGCCAGCAGCTCTTCGCGTCGGCTTAGGATGGCCGCGACTCCGATCGTCCAGGTCGCCATGAGCGCCGGCAGATGCCGCAGCTTCTCCAGGTACCCGTTGTAGGCGTTCGGCGTGGCGTCGCGCAGACGGACCAGACGGGTTACGGCACGCTGCCACAGCTCGTCGTGCGTGCCGTCATCGTGGAAGACGCCGTTCGCGAGGAGGTGCAGCAGGGTGTCGCTGTCCGCCCGGTAGCCGCGCACGCTGTCGGCGAAGGTATCGGCCCAGGCGTTAGGCGAAGAGTTCAGTGGCCGACGCTCGGCGGTGCTCGCATCGACGACGGCAGTAACTGCCTGGCCGACGAGATCGGACAACTCGATCCGGCGCACCGGGTCAGGCAGCGCCCGCTTGAGCTGCACCACCGCGACGTCGCGGCTGATCGGAGCAACCGACAAGCGGTCCAGTGCCTCGACACGCCGGAGCAGGTCGGTGAACAACTCGTCGGCGCTCATACCTTCCAGCAGCACCGCCCTGTGCCGCGCCGCCAGGAGCGAGGCCGCATGGCCGAGCTGGCCGTATTGGGACCAGAACATGGGATACCGGCGCGAGCGGGTGCCCTCGACGGCGCGCACCAGCGCCTTGTCCCAGTCCGCGGACCAGCCACAGACGACCAGCCCATACTCGTCCAGGACCCGGTCGAGCAACTGCTGCTGCGCCTGCGGATACGTCTCCAGCTCATCGACCGTGTTGCGCTGGTCGAGGTCCGCGTAGTCGCCGTGCAGTTTGATCACCGTGATCTGGCTGTGGGGAAGCGGCATCATGGGATCGATCTCATCCGGCCGACGCACCACCTGCGGCGAGATGCCGGCCTCCTGCAGTGCCCGCTCCGTCAGCCGGTCGAAGTTGGTGGTCAGGATGACCTTGACACTGCCCCGTTTGACCAGCCGGGCGATCGCCCGGTGGGCCGCGGTCGGGCCCTTGTCGTCCTCGTCGTCCTCGGGCTCGAAGTACCTGGCCAACAGGGCCTGGCGGGCCGCAGGCGTCGGCGCCACCGCCGCGAGCAGACCCGAATAACCGAGCGGCTCTCCGTAGTTGGTCTCCCACCAGTGCTCCGGGTCCGCCATGGCTGCCGCCCGGACCTCGGCATCACCAGGGCTTTGCGCCGCGGCCACCTTGCCGACCAGGTCCTGCAC
Source organism: Streptomyces sp. 7R007 (assembly GCF_054850255.1). NCBI lineage: Bacteria > Bacillati > Actinomycetota > Actinomycetes > Kitasatosporales > Streptomycetaceae > Streptomyces > Streptomyces sp. 7R007. The sequence continues at coordinate 5,252 of NZ_JBTWMV010000083.1, forward strand.
GACGCCCCAGCCGGTCTTCACTCCCGAAGCGATCGAGATGCCGGAGCCCAGCAGTAGGGCATACACCCCCGGGCTGGCGTGCATATTGAGCGCGAGCGCCATCGACGGCTGGATCAGCGTGCCCGCCTGCACTGTGATCGGACCGGAAGCTGCAGACCGCGCGGCGTGTTCGGTGTTCACCCCGTGTCTCCTTCTGGATGCGACGGTTTGTCCCGCCGAGAGCCATCCCTTCGGAGGTCGATCATACGCTTTAATCGTCGAAGTGACGAATAGGGTTTGGTGAGGCTGGCGGGCGCTCGCCGACATGCAGTGGCATGGACAACTCCGGCAGGTGTGCTCGCTGCCTGGACGGGCGCGCGGAGTGGTGCCGCGAGGACCAGCACGTTCGTGTGCCGCCGGGGGAGGAGTTCCGGAGCCGACCGGTTGTCAGTGGCGCCACCTAGGCTTCAAAAAGCACCACGGCGCACTGGCGTGCCCGGACAGAAAGAGAACACGACGTGACGACTGTGCGCCCCACTCACCTCGTCGACCGAGCCGGCGTCACGATGACCGGCTATCTGGTGACTACCCGCCTAGGCTGGCTGTTTCGCGAGCAGGAGACCAGCGACGTCGGGATCGACGCGCACCTTGAGGTGGTCACCGGTGCCAGCCTCAGCGCCAAGACGACAGGCAAACCGACTGGACGCCTACTGGCCGTGCAGATCAAGTCCGGCGCAAGCCAGTTCACAGCTGCCGCCGAAGGCGGCTGGTGGTATCCCTGCGACGCCGCACACGTGGCCTACTGGAACAACCACAGCCTGCCCGTCACCCTGCTGCTGTTCGACCCCAAGACCGAACGCGTCCACTGGCAGCACGTCACCCCCGACACACTCAAGTCGACGGGCAAGAACTACAAGGTGCTCGTCCCCGTCGACCAGCAGATCGACCAGGCCAACGCCGAGGCGTTGGGACGCCCCGCCAGGCGCCAGAACGAGGTCGACCCCTTCCAGAGGGCAATAGACCTTCTCCCCGGTGACACCCGTATCCACCTGCTGCGTGAACACCAGGCTCACGCCGCGCACGCTCTTGACCTGGCGGCATTCCTCGCGGACGCCGAAGACCCGGCTCACGCCGTCCGACACCTTCTGACCACTCCGCCCGCCTGGCTGACCGAGTTGGAGGCCGAGCGGCAAGAAGGAGCCTGGAAGGCTGTTGCCGCCTTCGCCAGCTCTCACGAAGTCGGTATGCCCGCTGCGGAAGCCCTGGAACGCGCCGCTGCCACGGCCAGCGGTGACCGCGGACGCCTGCTCGCCCTGGCGGCCTTCTCAGCTGTTGCGTATGCCCCCGAGCACGCGCGCCGGCTGGCGGATGCCGCTCAAGAGGAAGGCACCGTGATACTGGTCGCGGCCGTCCGAGCTCTCCTCGACGCCGGAGGCCAGCACCCCGCACGTCTGCCGGACGCGGTGGAGCGCGCCCTAGCGGCAGGGGACCCAGCCGCGATCAACGACGTGAACGTCCTGCGCTTCACCGCTTGGTGCCACTTCGCAGCCGATCGTCATGCAGAAGGCGAAGGCATGCTCGAAAGAGCGCTGCGTCTTGACCCTAACGAACCTGCCGTACAACTCGACCTCGCACAGTGTCTGTTGCGCCGCAGCGCAGTCGGTGCGCCCCGGCAGGCGTTCTTCGACACCGGCCGGGCCCAGTGTCTTGCCCAGGCCGCACGCGCCGAGTACCGGCGCTGGCGGGGCCCCAGTGCCCGTGCCGCGGCCGTTCTCCTCGAGGCCCGAATGATGTCCGGTGACATCACCGCCGCCATCCACACCGCGATCGCCGAACCCATCGGAGACGCCGACGGACCAGAGGTCACCTCCCAGCCCCTGCTGGTCGAAGCGGTACGGCTGGCCTACAAATCGGGCCGAACGGATCTCGCCGAGACGCTCACTGCTCACCTCACCGGACAAGGCGAGAAGCTCCAACTGGCCGCGTACGCCCGCGAGGCAGATCCCACTGCCAGCCGTGCTGAGCGTATCGCTGCCTGGCAGACCGCGGCAGATGGCGCAACCACCGACGAGCAGCGGGCGGAGGCGGCGTTCGCCCTGACCAGCCACGGCCTCTGGCCGGTGCCCCTGCTCGATGAACTCCGCGAACAGCGGACTCTGCCCGAGGCCGTCTATCAGACTCGCCGAGCCGTGGCCGATGCCGTCAACGGCGATGTCGGTGCTGCCATCCGGCGGCTGCGTGAATGGGAAAACCACAGCGTGGTCGCCGCGATGACACTCGTCGAACAGTACGAACACCAAGATCAGTTGGTGCTTGCTGCGGAAGCCGCGGAACGCGCCGGGAGGCGCTTTGGTGACGCGCACCTCAGAGCCCTTGCCATCGACAAGTGGGACCGCTCCGGCGGCCGGGAACAGGCCCGCACGAAAGCCCTGACCCTGCTCGGACGCCCGTTCCTGTCAGCCGGAATACGCAGCCAGTTGCGCCGCACGCTCATCCAGTGGGCCCAGGAGCGCGCGGACTGGGACGACATGGAGGAACACGCCCTGATCGGACTGGCCGAGGAGACGGGCATCGAGCACATCACCGCTTTGGAAGGAGCCGCTGGGAGCGTCCCCCCGGAGACACTTCCACTTGTCTGGGCGGCGATCCACGCACAACTCAACGCTCGCAGGCTGGAGACGGCACGCGACACCCTTGCCCGGTTCGCCCCCCAGATCTGCAACGCACACAACGCACGCGCATGGCTCACCCTGACCGGATGGTCGGGATGGACACCGGCACTTGCCGAGACCGCGATCGACCTCGCCGAGCGCTACCGCGGCGAGGACCCCGAACTGACCGCAGCCCTCCTGAACGGGCTACTTCTCGCCACCGGAGAACCGGCCCCCGACCCCGCCTCTAAAGAGACGATCAACCAGGTCCCGCAGGAGACAGCACCTGCGGCACTCGTCCTGCCGGATCCGCTCAGCCGACGACTGCAAGACCTTCTGGCCGATGCGACGGCAACCCGCACCCTCACCACCCTCCGCGGCCCCAAAAACCTCCTGCAGTACGTGGAAAGCACCCTGGGTCCCCGCGAACCACTGCTCGAAGCCGCCGCCCACGCCGTACGCGTCGGCGCCCTCACGACCGGGATGCTCGCCTGGGCGGCTGGACGCCCCGTCGCTCTCGCGGTGATTCACCGGGCCGCCGGACTCATCCCCGCCTGCACCCTCGATCCACAAAGCGTCGCCGCCGAGGTCCAAGCCGCGCACGACGCGCTGAACCGCACCGCCGTGCTCGACCCCAGCACCTTGGCCCTCACCACTCTCCTTTCCGGCCGGTTCGACCAACTCCGTGCCGTCTTTTCCTCCACCCCTGTGCCCCGCCCCGTATTCGACGACATCATCAAGACCCGCTACGCCCTGGACGAGACGCTGCGAGCCTCCGGCCAACTCGGCGTACACGGTGGACGCTTCATCATGACCAAGTACTCCGACGAGGACAGGACAGAACACCGTCGTCAAGCCGCCGCGTTCTCGCAGATCATCCCCGTCCTTCAGCCTGTTGACGTCCCAGACCTGACTGGGATCCGGCGTCGCTTCGACTTGCAGGACGTCCCCGATCAGGAAACCGCGGCCTGGCTGTCTGCCGCCCAGCACGCCCTGGACACCGGGACCGCTCTGTGGTGTGACGACGCAGCCCTGCGTGAACTGCTCCGCGCGGTAGGCATCCCGACGTTCGGCACCGTTGCGCTTTTGCGCCTGCTCACCGACCACAGCGACTATCCCGAGTTCACCCACGAGCGCTACCGCCACGACCTCCGCACGCTGCTCAAGTCCTACGTCGTGGATCTGCCCGTCACTACGGAAGAGATAACCGAGCTAGCCGAAGCGCAAGACTGGAGACCAACCGCCGCGGCAGCCTCCTTCAGCAGACCCCACTTCTGGACGATCCAACCGCTCAGACCGCGGTGGGCGCACCTCGCCGAGAAGGTGTGGGAGAACGCCCCCGACCAACTCGCAGGCTGGCTCCACCGGGCGATCGCCGGCATAACGGCGCTGCTGACGCCACAGGAGATGCTGACGGCTGCCGTAGAACTGACCGCCGAAACCCTTCTCGCGACCGGAGTCGGCCCGGAGCCAGCACGAGCTCTGCAGCCCGCCGCGCTCAACGCACTTGAGGCATGCAGTCAAGCAGCGTCGCGCCAGCGCGCTCTGAGCGGGCAGCCCACCGCCGAACTGCAGCTACCGGAGGCCGCCGAGTTTCGGGCCCTTCTACGTCCGGCTGTGACACGCCTGCTGACCGAGCAGCACGGGTTCACACAGGTGATGGCAACGGCCATCGTCGAGGTGGCCATACCGCAGAACCGACCGTTGTGAGCAGCTCGATTTTCGAGGTAGTCCGGATTCCCGGTGCCGGAGGCGACCACGATGGCATACTGGGGCCTGCGCTAGTGGGCGCACACCACCCTTAGGGCCACCGCCTCGGGTGAACCCGGCCGCCGCCAGGACCACGACGATGTACCGCAGCTCGGATCTGACCCTTCACGTCCAAGGCCTGCCGGATACATGGTGCGGTGGCGCGTATCGCCGCGCGAGCAGGCCTGATGGGATCGTGATGTCCGGTCGTACCCACCGCACTCGTCTGGCACGGGCTTTCGCCGCCGCTCAGCCCATGCCCTACCAGAAGGCGCTGGCCCACGTGATCGCCTGCAGCGAGGCTGGACTCCTCCCGGCCCGGCTCGATCGCGGGGGTATGGAGCAGGCTCTTGTCGTTCTGCAGCAGAACCTGGATGGCCCCGGCCTGGCGAGGCTGGCCCGCTCGGGCGCAAAGCCGGCAACCGCTGCAGCGACAACAACGGCGTCGGCAAACACGTCGACGGTCAAGCGGCCGGCATTGTCCAAGGACCCCCGCTGTGTTGCTCTGGCCGAGGCGTTGAAGCCAGCGCTTGAAGCCACCTGCCCTCCAGGGGCCAGCGGGTACGGCGGGGCACTGCAGGCCAACCTTCACCCGGCTGAGGCAGAGATGCTGGGGGGCATGGCGCTCATCCGGGCCGCGATGCGTCGTGCAGCGCGGCAACTGGGTTGGAGAGTGCGGACCGTGGGGTATGCGCGAGAACACCTCGTCCTGGTGATTGTCCAGGACGTCCGTGAGGCACCCGCCGAGGTGTCAGACGTCCTGGAGAAGGACTCCATCCGCAGAGGCCACGAGATGATCGAGCGCATGTCGGCAGACGGGGACGGGGATGTGTTGGACAGGGTGGGACCTGCTCCCGTCGAGCGGCAAACTCAAGCCTTCCTGAAAGCCGCCCGGTTGGCGACTGCGGCGCATCCTGATGCGTGGCGCTAACTTCTGCCAGCCGCTCCCGCAAGTGCGCCCGGCCATGGTCACGCTACGAGGCAGAGGGGCGGGTCCTCGTTCGTACGTAGGGGATTTCTCCCATGCCAGCTCTGTCGGCCAACAGAAGTGAGCCGATTGCTGAGCAACCGTTAGGGGCCAAGAGAGTCCTTCTGTTCGCCCGAGACCTCTCAAGCCGTCGCGTGTTCCCGGTGCCCTCGAGGCGAACGCTGCAGCCTTGCCTTGCTTGGGCGGTCTGTGGCTTCGGTCACCGGTTGGCCGTGTCGAAGCGCTTCGGGCGGGGGCTGGCATGGCCCGTCCACGGCTGATCGGACAGAGACGCTCTGCGCGTTGTGCTGTTCTGCGAGGCAGGGGCTTGGGCGGGTCGCGTGCCTGGGGTGCGGAGGTGTATGCAGGCGTGAAGGTCGGCTGCTTCGGGTGCCGAGCGGGGAGTGTGGGATCGGGGGGTGGCTTGTGGCTGCGCGGCTTTCGAGGAGCTGTCGCAGACAGGGCAGCTAGGGCCCGTCACGTTCGACTTTCACCGCGGTGCGCCTGTCGACCGGCGGCACCAGTCACGAACAATGCTTCACCGCCTGCGCGGGGCCGCGGGCCGCTTACCGGTCACGAAGATCGCCGCGGTTGAGACCATGCCGGCACCGGCGAAGGATGCCCCGGCGACGGGCTCTCCCACGTCCGCGTAGTGCCAGGCGACGACGACCATCGCGATCACCGTGCCGAAGCCGAGGAGCACGCTCACGACTTGGCGTGCCATCTCGATCCTGGCGATGCGGTGCCGGTGCAGTTGCTCGTTGTTGACGAGCTGAATGATGCCTTTGGCAGTCTCGGGTGCCGCCTGTTCCCACTGGGCGGCCCGTTCCCAGGGAGCCATGGATTCGTAGACACCGATCCGGGTGGCGTCGGTCTCGTCCGTTGTCACTGCTGGGCCCCCCTGTCCGATGTCGCGGGGGGTGGCCCCATGCGCAACAGCACCCTGTCCAGGTCCCGCTCCACCGCTTCCCAGTCCGTTTCCACCGTCTGCTGAGGGCCAGGGTCGTCGGCCTGCACCGGCTCCAGACCGAGGACATGGCCGAACCAGCGTCTGAACGTGGCGGCCCGCCGCCTATCCGGATCGGCGGCCGGCGCGGGAGCCGTGGGGTCGGGTGCAGGATCAGGCTCCGGGAGCCGACGGAGCGCATCCTCCAGGGCGCTCGCGCGATCGTGTTCGTCGGCGATCGCCTCCGCGGCGATGACGGCGTGGTGCAGCAGCGAAGGGCGCTGCGTCGTCGGGGCTTTGTCGTGGAGCTGGATCAGGAGGCTGAAGCGGCTCGCGGGATCGCGGACGGTGTTTGCAGCTGCGGCGAGGTCGTCGTAGAGGTCGCCCTTTGGGAGCGCCGGCAGGACGGGCTTGGGCCGGTACTGCCCCTGCTGATAGGCCATTGGCAAGCGACCGGCAAGGCTGGTGCCTCCGCCCGCCGTGCTCTGGCGAGCGACGTGCAGCCAGTCACCGTCCCTGACTCCCTGTTCGTCCAAGGACAGTTCGAGCTCAAGCCGCCTCGCGTTGCCGTCGGGCCCGACATGGTCCACGACCGGGGACCTGTCGGAGGAGGCGTACGAGGCCGTCGTAGCGTCCGCAACCTGCCCGACAGAAAGATCGGCCGAAATGTCGGTGAGCCGGAAGACCAGGCCATCCGGCCCCTTGACGTGCAGAGTGTGCAGCAGATGTCCAGGAGTGGGGGACGGAGCATCAAGCTCGGAGTGTCCGATCGCGGCGGGAGGGCCGTCGGCCGAATCCTGGACGTCGCGTGGTCCGGAAGCGGACTCGGGCGCATCAGTGCGGCGGGTGGCTGTGGATTCCGCGAGAGGCTCACCAGCAGGTGACGGACGCGTCCGCTGTACATCGTGCAGTGCCGGCGGGGAGAGCTGCTCCCGCCTGGACCCCGTTGCCCTGGACTCCACGCGGACCAACGACTGCGCCTGCGGCCCCTGCTGGCCCTGGGAGATATCGAACTCGACCCGCTGGCCTTCTTCCAGGGCGGAGGAGCCACCCAGAATCGCGCTGTAGTGGACGAAGACGTCGGGGCCATCATCAACGGAGATGAAGCCGTAGCCCTTTTCGGCGTTGAACCACTTGACCGTGCCAGTCGCCATCCGGGAGCCCCCTCCCCAGCTCGGACCTGTGCCGTGCATGCCCGGAAAACGAGCACCGCAACCGTGCACGGTGACCACGGGGGCCGGCTCGCCCCTCCCGGCGGTGGATGCCACCTCGCCGGTGGGGAGCGATGCGACACGGAGCCCTCAGACGGCAGTCGTGGGTGACCACCGTCAGGCAGCGCGGTGCGGCGAGGACGGCGCACATCCGCTCGCACCAGCCGCAAGATGGCGGCCCGGGCCGCCACGCGCTCCGCCGACCTCAAGACGCCGGGCCAGCGCGCTCCTCTAGCCGAGCAGTGCCGCTAGACCGGCCATGAACGCAGAGAAGACACCGATCCCCATGGTGCCCTTCAAATCTTTCGGTGCCCTGCTCATGTGAAGAGCGGCACGACCACGAGACCGGCCCTCTAATGGTCTAGGCTGCTTGCCGCCCGGGCGGACATCCCTGTGCCCCGGGGCGCGCCGCCCCCGTCCCACATAGGGCAGAGCCGCGTGCGGCCATCCCGCCGTGAGCGTGGGCCAGCGGTCGAAAACACGGTTGGCGCTCCGCGTCGCCGTGGGAGGCTGATCAACTATGAAGGTCAGAACGGGAGATGAGCCGATAGGTAACGCGGAATCCGCACGTGGTGAGACCGGAAGCGGACGTACCGTCTTCGAACTCGGTGACGACTACTTCGTCAGCGCGCACGGACGCGTGGAGTTCATTGTCTTCGAGTACCGGGTGGCGTCCCTTGCCTGGCTGCGTGACAGGACCGTGCGCAGCGTCGACGCCGAACTGGCGGAACTGCGTGCGGCGCGCATCAGAGGCGCTCACCGGGTGCCCGGCTGGGAAGGGGAAAGTGACCTGGTCCTCGACGAGTCGCTGGGGGTACTGGACACAGACACACGGCAGATCGGCGCGGGCATCGTCGTCATGTCGGCTGCCGCTGCCCTCGAGTCGCTGATGAACCAGATGCTGGACCGGCCCTCCGATGTTCGTCTTCACCGGGCTGGACTTGCGCGGAAGGCCGACGAGTTGGCCGTACGGTGGCAGGCCGCGATCGACGCCACGGAGTTCCTCGAGGATGTGGCATGGCTGAAGAAGCGACGTAACGCTTTCGCACACCGCCTGATCGACGACGAGTTCGGCTCAACGTCCAATGAAGTCTTCGACGATGCCGTGGCTCGTGAGGCGCTGACGAGGACCAGCGCGATTGCCTGGATGCTGGAGGAGGGCTGGGAACAGCACCTCATGGTCCGAAACGAAGCAGCTACCGCCCGCGCCGATTGCTAGGGGCTGCCTGATAAACGATCTTCGACGGATTTGCGGAGCCAGAGGATGAGCGAAGCCAGGTGAACTCCGGCGGTCCCGTCAGCCCCCGGCAACTGCTCCAACACCTGTCGTCAAAAGGCTTACCGGCACCGCAAATCCGCTGTACACGGCGCAGCGGAGCAGCTCGCCGAGTGCCACACCCCCCAGGACGTGCACTGCGCCCTGGGCGAGGACCGGCAAGCCGGGAAGGTCGTCATGCGCTCGCTCGGCGCACCGGGCTTTCCCGTCTCCGTCTGGCTGCCGGAAGCTGGGACATAGGGTATTGAGCGCTCCCCGTCCCCGGACCGAAGCCGCACCTTCCAGCAGTCGCCAGAGGGCTGGTGACGCCTCGTCCGCACTCCTTGCGGTGACGGCTGCACGTCGTTCCCGGCCTGCCGCTCGGTGAGCGGCAGGCCGGGAACGACGCCACGCTCACTCGGCGGAGTGCTCCAGTGGGATGGGGGCATCGAGAACATCGACGACGAACTCGGAGGTCCCACTGCCTTCGAAGTCGACGTCGGAGCGGCTGTGCAGCAGCGTATGGATCCTCACCCACCGTCCCTGAGTCGTCGCATCCTCCGCCACCTGGAGTGCACCGCGAACAGGACCGACACCACCCAACCGCTGCTTACTCGTCCACGTTCGCCAGACCTTCGTCCCTTCAGGAACGGCCCAGGTGCGCAACTGCTCGGCGCTGGCCGGCAGGGAAACCTCGTCACTGAGCAGCTGAACGACCCACCAGACACCGCCATGGGACTTTCGCTCGTTCCACATCCGAATGCCAAGTCCGATCGTGTAAGCCCCTTCCAGGTACTCCTGGATCTCATCGTCGATCCCACCGAAGTACACCGCCTCGCGAACCACCTCGACCGGCCCACATTCGGTGAAAGCCCCCATGACCGGGGGACATTTGTCCCTGAGATACTGCTGCGCGGCCATGCGCACCGCCTTAGGAACCCGGTCCAGCACCTTCCCCAGAGCCCTCTCGTCACGGTCGTACAGGAACGAGTTGAGGGCATCGACCAGATCTTCAGCGAGGTGAAGATCGCCGGATCCCAGGGTCACCACCGCCTCCAGCTCATCTCTGGGGCGCCGAGCCAGGGCGAACACCCTGCTTCGTCCTGGGCTGGTATGCGCGATAAACGAATGAATCATTCCTCTTCTCACACCGCATCTCAAAGGCGGTCCCGGCACCGAGGAGCGCCGCAACCACGCAGGAACGAGGGAACACTGCCAACCGACGTGTCGTGCGGGCTACCTGCCCGTCCGCATGGCCAGAGGTGATTGTCGCTGTCAGACCCGGCACTACAGCCCGGGATCCGCATGGCTGTTGGCAGAGTATCCAGCTGGCCCCATGGCGGCAATGCCACCCGCCCTCCGGTGCGGTGCTGTGGCCGCTGTGCCGTCTTATCAGGTTCGACTTGCTCCAGTGATCTCTTCGGCCGCCGCAAAGGTAGCGTCGGCGTTGCCCAGGTCTACGACGACGGGCGCCCTGCAGCCGGACGGGCCGTGGACGCTGCCCTGGAGCCTCGACCCGGGACAGGGGCAGGTCACGGCGCGCAGTGGTCCCGCCCGTCGTTGAGGTCCGAAAGCGTTAGGAAGGTGGGGCGAACCCGTACTTCCGGGAGGCCCGGTCGGCCCGGACCCGCGGTCCTTTCATCTGCATCTGAGCGAACTGCTCGCTGACTCCGTAGGTGTTGGCCACGCGTTCGTTGTCCCAGCCGCGGTAGGCCATGCGCTGGGCTGCGATGAGCGGCACCAGCAGTTCGCCGGCCATGAATGTGGCCTGCTTCTCCTGCACGGGGTCGAACTGTCGCTTGTGGTCCTCGCCCAGCACTACACCGTCGAAGGAGTGCTCCAGCAGGTGGTGCCCGAGCTCGTGGGCGATGTTGGAGCGCCGCCTGACAAGCTTGTGGGACTCGTTCTCCACGATCACCCGCGCACTGCCGAGAGGCACCAGTGCGGCAGACCAGGACGAGGAGTTCTGCATAGTGAAGTGGCTGAGAGCTTCGTCTGGCAGCTCGAACTTCAGCAGCTCCTCGAGGGTGTACACCTTGATGCCGTGCTCCTCGGCGAGGGCGTAGGGGTCGAGGGGGTCGAAGGGCCCCAAGCCCAGCACGGTGCGTTCCTCCTGTGCGACCTCACGCATCAGCGTCTGTGTCCAGCGCAACTCAGAGGCTCCGGGATGCGCGCTCGGCGCGGAACCGCCGAGCGGCGGCACTGATCACCTCTTCGAGGTACGCGACGTCGTCGCCGCTGAGATCGCTGCGTGCCCGGAGCAGAGGAACGAGTGACGCCACCAGTTCCGGCTCTTCCCGGACTGATCCGTCCTGCGGTGTCACGTAGAAGGTCTCCGCCGGCATGCGCAGCCACGTCGTCATGGCCGCGAACGCGGTGACGTCCGGCTTCATCCCGTTGGCCATGCGGGAGATGGTCGAGGCGCTCACCCCGAGGTCCTTGGCGAGCTGTCGCCATGACAGCCCCTTCTCCGTGCGTGCCGCATCCAGCGCCGCGTGCAGAGCCTGCACGTCCACGGTCGGACTTTCACTCATGACTGTCCCCGGTTTCCATCACCGCTCGACTTATCGATCACCTCTGGTACAGTGTAACTGCTCGACTTTTCGAGCAGTGGTGCACTTTTGCATCGCCGTGTGTTGGTGTAACCGATTGGAGGACTGTCATGACGCAGGACCGCGGGCCCAAGCCCGTCACGATCATCGTCAACGCCCGCCCCCACACCTGGGAGGCGAAGGAGATCACCTACGAGCAGGCCGTAGACCTGGCCTACCCCGGCCAGCAGCCGAACGAGCAGGACACCTACACCGTCCGCTACAGCCGCGGCCACGACGGACACGGAACGGGCAGCCTCACCGCCGGCCGGAGCGTCCGGGTGAAGGAGGGGATGGTCTTCGATGTCTACCGCACTTCTCGCTCGTGACCCCGACCTGTCCCGCCTCCTCGACGACGGCTACGACGTCGTCGTCCACGCGGGCCACATCATCGTCCGGCACATCCCCTACGTCACCGGGAACCGCGCCGTCGAACACGGCTTCCTCGCCTACCCCATGACCGTCAGCGGGGACCGGCTGGTCTCCGGCACCGACCACCGCATCTGGTTCGGCGGCTCCATCCCCTGCGACGAGCACGGCCGCCCCCTGACCCTCGCCAACCCGGAGACCCGGGTGATTACCGAGGGCGTGCAGGCGAACTTCATGCTCTCCAGCAAACCCGGCCCCAACGGCTACCCCGACGAATACACGAAGATCACCGCATACGCGCGGATCATCGCCGACCAGGCCCACGCCCTCGACTCCACGGCCACCTGCACCCCCGGCGCGGCATGGCAGGAGATGGAGGACGACAGCCCCTTCGTCTACCGCGACACCGCCACCTCCCGCGCCGGTATCGCGGCCGTCCACCGCCGCTTCCGGGGACAGCGCATCGTGATTGTCGGCCTGGGCGGCAGCGGAAGCTACGTCCTCGACCAGGTCGCCAAGACCGAGGTCGACTCGATCCTCCTCATCGACGGTGACACCTTCGACAACCACAACGCCTTCCGGGCCCCGGGCGCCCCCACCCTCGAGACCCTGCGCGAACGCCCGCCCAAGGCCGCCTACTTCGCCTCGGTCTACGCCAACATGCACCGCGGCGTGTCCGCCTGCACGCAGTATCTCGACGAGGACAACCTCCACCTTCTCGAACGTGCGACGTTCGTGTTCCTCGCCTCCGACGACGCCGCGAGCAAACCGGTGATCATCGACTGGCTCGAAGCCCACGACGTACCGTTCATCGACGTCGGCATGGGCATCGAAGAAATCGACGGCCGCCTCAGCGGACTCCTGCGCGTCACTACCAGCCTCCCGGGCCGCCGCGACGCAGCCCGCCGCCGCATCCCCAAGCCGGCGCCCGAACGCGATGCCTACGCACGCAACATCCAGACCGCGGACCTCAACGCGCTCAACGCCCTCCTGGCCGTCATCCGCTGGAAACGCTCCCTCGGCATCTACGCCGACGCCACCGACGAAAGCCACACCACGTACTCACTGATCACCAACGAGATCGCCAACGAGGACCTGCCGTGACCGCACAAGACACCCTGCGCCCGGTCTTCACCGAGACCTTCCCCAACACGATGGACGTAGGGGTGCTGTACGTCTCGATCCCCTACCGCACCTGCGGTCACCTCTGCTGCTGCGGTTGCGGCCACGAGGTCATCACGCCACTCTCCCCAGCGCAATGGTCCATTACCTACGACGGCGAGAACGTGTCGCTTACCCCCTCGATCGGCAACTGGGCGCTCCCGTGCGGCTCGCACTACTGGATCCGTGACGGCCGCATCCGATGGAGTCGGCGCTACTCGGCGGCAGAAGTCGCCCAGAACAGGGAACGTGACCGTCGCCTGCTAACCCAACACACCGAAGAGCACAGGCCAAGGCCGCTGGCCAGGTTGCGTCGCCACCTGCAGAGGTGGCGCCGGTAGGCCAGCGAGCGGGCAGGCCAACGCGTGGACGTCCTGGCCGGACAAGACGGTCGCGGTAGCGGGCCATGTGGGGAGGGCAGAGAAGTGCTCCCGCGCAGCAAGTGCTTGCGACGCATCCGGCCCAGCGCGGTAACCCTGCGGATGCCCTGGGCCCCCATCCACGGGAGATTCTCGAGCCCGGGTCTGCAGGCCCGCCTCTCCTGAACGCACCCCCCGTTAAGGCATTGTCCCGCTGCGTGCTGTGCCGCATCATCGCGCCATGAATGATCTGTCCCGCCGGCCCAACCAGGGCACCGGCCTGCCCGGGCCGAATTACGCCCGACGTAACCAACTCGGAGCCACAGCGGACATCACGGGAGACGGGCGATGGGTGGCCGTCGACGAATCAGGCTGGCACGGGGACCAACTTCACGGCGAAGACCGCGGTCGATATCTCTCCATCGGGTCAGTAGCCATCAGCGACGCCGACGCTGCGCCTGTCGTCGAGGAGATCCGTGGGGCCACGCGCCTGCAGGCACCGGAGCTGAAGTTCTCCAAGGCCTTTACCGGTCCGAAAAACAGTCGGCGACGCTCGGTTCTCGCCGCGCTGCTCGCACCGGGCGGGGCCTTGCACGGGCGTGCCTCGGTCTACCTGGTCGACACGCACTACTTCATCGTAGGCAAGCTGATCGACCTGTTCGTCGAGGAACAGGCACACAAGCAAGGCCGCGACATCCGCAGCAACGGCCGTGCGCGAAAGATGGCGCGCCGCCTGTTCGATGAAGGACCCCGCGCCCTTGGACCTGCACTCTTCGATCAACTGCTCGCTTCGACCGTCGCCTTCACCTCCCACAAGAACCAGCACCACCAGGTCACCATCGACGATTTCTACAACATGGTCGACGAGGCCTGGGCCCGTTCCCGGCGGCGTAACGTCACAGAAGCCCTGGCGCTTCTGCGCACCACCCGAGAGGAAGCCAGCGAGTACCTTCTGGACGCGCACGGTCCCGATGCGGTTCTGCCACAGGCTCTGGAGCCTTTGATCCCGGCCGTCGCCTCGATCACAGCAAACTGGTCCGAGAGGCTGGGCAGGGTCAACATGCTGGTGGACGAGCAGCCAGCCCTGACCGACGCGAACTTCGACGAGATCGAGGCAGATGCACGTGGCCGAGGGCATCCGGAGTTCCGCTCTCTCACCCACGGCGTGCATTTGGGACACCTCCTCCGAGGGCAATCCATACACCATCCGTCGCTGCAGCTCGCGGACCTGATCTCAGGCGCCGGGTACGCCGTAGCGCAGCGGCATAGTGGGTGTGCCAATCCTGCGGGGGAAGACCTGTACACCGTGGTGGTGCCCCTCATCGATCCGAAAGGCATGCTTCCGCATGACGAGCCTGGACGGGTAGCCCGCCCAAGTGCTTCTACCACCGCACCCCGTCCGGCTACGGTCGCCGAGTAAACAGCCAGCCCCGGGGTAGTTGCTCGCAAGTTCGCCCCACTATTCGCCGACAAAGCTGATCGTTCGCGTCGTCCTCGAGGCATGATCGAGCGTGGCACGCCCGCCAGTTGTCGGGCCTCATGCTGGAGACGTCCGGATCTCAACGCCGAACTCTGAACACGCATGGCGCAGTCAGAGCAGTACCGGTTCGGACGGCCGCGACCATGAAAGATCGTTGCTTGCCGTAGCCTTGCATGTGGTCTGACACGTGGAGGGAGGAACGGCGAGTTGCTGTGTGGCTGTGGCGGAGACATTGCCGAGCACTTCGCCTTCTGCCCGCACTGCGGGATCGAGCTTCGCTGGTCCGCCGAGGCGCGCCGCAACGCTTCTTCGTCGGCCGGCTCCCTGTGCCGGACGCTGCGTTCCTGTGCAACGAGGACGTTTGAGCGTCTGGCTGATGACCACTTCGCCGGGCCGGTGCCAGATGAGGAGTCCTACACCAAGTTCAACCTGCAAGACATCTACCGTCTGCACAGCGACCGTGTGGTGATCCGCGAGTTCCAGCGAAGCGAAGAAGCCCTCAACGGAGCCGACTGGAAATGGTGGTTCCACTGGGGTGGCCACGGCTTCGGGATGCGGGTTCAGGCCAAACGCGCAAAGCGTGGCGGAGGCTATGACCTTGAGCACGTCGTCCGTCGGACCGGTGCCCGCCAAAGTGAACTGCTGGTCCAGGACGCGCAGGCCGCAGGCTGCTTTCCCGCCTATGTCCTGTACAACCATCGCAACTGGGTGGCGGCATCACGACTCGGACAGGTAATCGACTGCCGTCATGGGCGAGGCGAACAGGCTCAATTGGGTGCACCCTCGTCTCGGCCTTGACCGTGCATGCCGTCCTGCGCAGCCGCCCCGTGAGAGCAGCCTACGTCCGGGACCGCAGTGTTCCGTGGCATCGCCTCCTGTGTGACGCCCCCCGTGGTAAGCAGACCGGCCTCCACATGGCCCACACGGCGACCAAGCAACTCCATCAGCGAGGGCTGGCCGACCTTCGCGCCGCAGTCCGCGCTGAGGTCCGCTGGGCGAGGAACCAGGACCGCTATGGGGCCGTGGACCGGTACGAGCCCTGGGACGAGACTGAGGATTCGGGCGAAGACGGCGCAACCGGGGAACTTGACGTAACCGAACCGGATTTCCGGCATGCTGAGCACGAGGTTCTGGACATGCCAATCTACCGAGATGTCGGCGAGGTCCTGGAGCGTCCACTCTCCCCTTTGCCAGACCGAGTGCAGGCCATGATCGAAGGCGTGGTCACCGAGCCGCCTGACGAACGGGCGGCCGGGGCCATGCTGATCGATCTCACAGACTAGAGGCTCAACAGGGCGCGTAGCACAAGTGCGGATGCCCGCTGCGAAGACGATCACAAGAGGCCTCGGCGGCCTGCACCTCATGTATCCGCTGCCAGGCCGCGCACCAACTCCCTTTGCCTGTAATGCAGGTGCTGCCATG
>NZ_JBTWMV010000084.1:0-19914 GCF_054850255.1 Streptomyces sp. 7R007
ACGTCAGCGGGCGCCGCTAGCTCAGTTGGTTAGAGCAGCTGACTCTTAATCAGCGGGTCCGGGGTTCGAGTCCCTGGCGGCGCACGACAGTGAGAAAGCCCTTCGCGATGCGAGGGGCTTTTTCGCATGCCCACGTCCCCGGATCACCCCGCCGTGATCTTCACCGTCCACGCCCCCGAGGCCGTCCGGCTCTCCGCCTCGACCCGGACGTCCTCGCCCGGCACCGTGAAGCTCTCGCCGAGGGCGACCGGGGCGTCCGCGAGGGGTGGGTAGACGGAGTTCTCCCAGCAGGCCTCGGTGTGCGGGTGGGCGTCGATCACCTGGATGGGGCCGTCGCCGGAGGGGGCGCCGCCGTGGACGCGGTAGACCAGGATGCCGGCGCGGCAGGCCGCCGTGTCGTTGCCGACCGGGCCGCGCGCCTCGAAGGCCAGCGCGCTGTCGGCCCCGGTGCGCAGGACCGCCAGCTTCGTGCCGTCCCCGAGCCCGAAGGCCGGCGCCCCCGCCGTGCCCGTCACCGGAACGCCGGGCCCGGCGCCGAGCGGCTCCAGCGTCAGCCGGGTGGTGCCGCCGGCCCGGGCGCACACCACCTGACGCGGCTGGAGCCAGCCGAGCTTCCACTTGTGCCAGCCGAACAGGTCCGGCGCCAGCCCGAACTGACTGCCCATCAGGTCCCAGTCCCCGACGTACGTGTCCCAGTCGCCCTTGCCGTCGGCGGGCCGGTGGTAGAGGTCGGGCAGGTCGAAGACGTGGCCGGTCTCGTGGGCGAGGACCAGCCGGTCCGGCGGGTGCTTCTCGAAGACCGTGACGACCCGGCGGATGTCACGGCCGTCCGCGTGCAGCGGGGTGTCCAGGTTGACGACCTTCGTGGCGTCGGAGTCGACGCCGGGTGCGTTCGGGTCGGCGACGAAGTACACGACGTCATAGCGGGAGAAGTCGACCTGGGGATCGGCCGCGGAGAGGGCGTCGCGCAGATAGGCGGCCCGGTCGGCGGCGTTCCAGTCGCGCTGTATGGCGTACGCCGTCGACGGGCGCGGCATCCGGATCCAGTGCTTCAGCGGATGCGGCCGCAGGGCGAAGCGGCCGTAGGAGGCGCGCTCGAAGAAGCGGCTGGTGGCCGGGAAGTGGTCGGCGGCCAGCTCGGCGGGCGTGGTGCGCGGCGCGGCGTCCGGGAAGGACAGGAAGACCATCACCGCGTCGAGGCGGCGGGTGGGGCGCGGGTAGGCGGCGTTCCAGGTGTCGAGGCCCTCGGAGTGGTGCGCCTCGGTGCGGTGCAGGGCGCAGGGCGCGGCCGAGAAGGGTTCGGCGACCGAGTGCCCGGTCACCAGGGAGGTCGCGGCGAGCGCGGAGAGGGTGGTGCACACGGCGGCGGTGCTGCGCAGTCGGGAGCCCCTGAACGACCTGAAGGGGAACTGACGCGGCACAGGAACCTCCGGGAGCGGTACGCGGGACACCGCACCCAGCCTGTGTGAGATTGTCGTACTACGCCCTGTTTGTCTGCACCGGACGGGTGAGTCACCCGCAAAGCCGTCAGAACCGACACCCCGAGTCGCTCACGGAACGTCACAACTGGTCGGAGGCCCGAAGAACCCGTCCAGTCGCGGGCAGAAACGATCTGTCAGAAGTGCCGTCGGATCCGGGACACTGGAGAGTGGCTGGAAGGGCTCTGGGCCAGCCTCTATGATCGGCACACTTTCCTGCACGGACAGAGATCGAGTGCACTGCGGGAGCGAGCGGTGAGCGAAGCGTCCGAAGGGCTTGCGCCCGCGGCAGACCTCGACCGGTCCGCCGTAACAGAGAGTGACATCAACGCGTCTCCCCGTACCGGGCCGTCGCCGCCGTACCGCTCGGTCTTCACAGCGGCCCCCCTGGCGATGGCCGTCGTCGACCGCGAGGGTCTGGTCGTCAGCGCCAACGACGGTTTCGGCGTCCTGTTCGACAGCCCCCCGGACGCCCTGACCGGCCGGATCGCCGCCGATCTGGTCGACCTCGCCTCCGACGCCCGCACCTGGCACGCCTACCGCGAGGTGCTGCGCGGCCGGGCGGCGCGGCTGCGCTGCACCCGGCGGCTGAAGCAGGCGGACGGGCAGTCGGTGTGGGCGCAGGTCGCCGTCACCCCCCTGCCCGACGGCGAGGAGGGCGTGCTGCTGTCCGTGACCGACATCAGCGCCCACCGCGAACTCCAGGCACGGCTGCGGCACTTGCAGATGCACGACCCGGTGACCCGGCTGCCCAACCGCACCCTGTTCTTCGAGCGGCTGACGGCCGCGCTGGAGGCGGAGTCGTACGAGGACGGCGGCGGCACCGGGCGCATCGGGCTGTGCTACCTCGACCTCGACGGGTTCAAGGCGATCAACGACACCCTCGGCCACCGGGTCGGCGACCGGCTGCTCGCCGCCGTCGCCGAACGCCTCGCGCGCTGCGCCGAGGAGGCCGGTTACGCCAGAGCCAACGTGCCGCTGGTGGCCAGACTCGGCGGCGACGAGTTCGCGCTGCTGGTGGAGGACTCCACCGGCACCGAGCAACTGGCCGACCTCGCCGAGTCGGTGCTGGAGGCCGTCCAGGCCCCCTTCGACCTCGCCGGCCGCCGGCTGTCGGTGTCCGCGTCGATCGGCGTGGTGGAGCGGCACGCGGCGGGCACCACACCGACCGCCCTCATGCAGGCGGCCGACACGACCCTGTACTGGGCCAAGGCCGACGGCAAGGCCCGCTGGACGCTCTTCGACCCCGAGCGCAACGCGCACCGCATGACCCGCCAGGCACTGTCCGCCGCCCTGCGGCCCGCCATCGAGCGGGGCGAGTTCGCGCTGGAGTACCAGCCGCTGGTGGGCATGGAGGACGGCCGGGTGCACGGCGTCGAGGCGCTGGTGCGCTGGCACCACCCGCAGTTCGGCACGCTGACGCCGAATCGGTTCATCGGACTGGCCGAGGAGGACGGCTCGATCGTGCAGCTCGGCCGCTGGGTGCTGCGCACGGCCTGCCGTCAGGCACGCCGCTGGCAGCTCGAACGGCCGGGCGAGCCACCGCTGTTCGTCAGCGTCAACGTGGCGGTCCGGCAGGTGTGGGACTCCGACCTGGTGGCGGACGTCGCCCAGACCCTGAAGGAGACCGGCCTGGAACCCGGCCTGCTGCAACTGGAGTTGACCGAGTCGGCGGTGATGGGCTCGGCGGGCCGCCCGCTGCAGGCCCTGCAGGCCCTCAGCGACATGGGCGTACGCATCGCCATCGACGACTTCGGCACCGGCTACTCCAACCTCGCCTACCTCAGCCGGCTCCCGGTGTCCGTGCTCAAGCTGGACGGCTCCTTCGTACGGGGCTTCCAGTACGAGAGCGCGGGCGCCGCGCCCAATCCGGCCGACGAGGTCATCGTCGAGGCGATGATCCAGCTCGCCCACCGGCTCGGGCTGACGGTGACCGCGGAGTGCGTGGAGACCCCGGCCCAGGCCACCCGGCTGCGCGACATCGGCTGCGACACCGGCCAGGGGTGGCTGTACTCCCGGCCGGTGCCCGCGGACCGCATCGCCGAACTGCGGGGCGTGCAGACCCCCGATCAGGTGGTCGGCAACCCGTAGGCGTCGGCGATGAGTTCGTAGGAGCGCAGGCGCACCTCACCGCTGTGCGCGTTGCTGGTGAGCATCAACTCGTCGGCGCCGGTGCGCTTTTGCAGGTCGTCGAGGCCGGCGCGGACCTCGTCGACGGTGCCGTGGACGACGTTGGCGTTCCAGGAGTCGACGAACTCCCGCTCCATCGGGCTGAAGTCGTACGCCTCCGCCTCCTCCGGCGTCGGCACCAGGCCGGGGCGGCCGGTGCGCAGGCGCACCATGTTCAGCGCGGCGGCCAGCACCTGGCGGCGGGCCTCGCGCTCGTCGTCGGTGGCGAGCGCGGCGACGCCGATGAGGGCGTAGGGGGCGTCCAGGACGGCGGACGGCTGGAAGGACTCCCGGTACAGGTCCAGGGCCGGGATGGTGTTCTGCGCCGAGAAGTGGTGCGCGAAGGCGAACGGCAGGCCGAGCACGCCGGCCAGGCGGGCGCTGAAGCCGGAGGAGCCCAGCAGCCAGACCGGCGGGCGGTGCGGGGACTGGACGCCGCCGGGCGAGGTGGCCTGGACGGGGCCGGGGACGGCGTGGATGCGGCGGTAGGGGTGGCCGTCGGGGAAGTCGTCGTCCAGGAAGCGGGTCAGCTCGGCCAGCTGCTGGGGGAAGTCGTCGGCGCCCTCGTGGAGCCGGTCGGTGCGGCGCAGGGCGGCCGCGGTGGCGCCGTCCGTGCCGGGTGCGCGGCCCAGCCCCAGGTCCACCCGGCCGGGGGCCATCGCCTCCAGCGTGCCGAACTGCTCCGCGATCACCAGCGGGGCGTGGTTGGGCAGCATGACGCCGCCCGAGCCGAGCCGGATGCGGTCGGTGTGGGCGGCGAGGTGGGCGAGGATCACGGCCGGGGAGGAGGAGGCCACGCCCGGCATGGAGTGGTGCTCGGCGACCCAGTAGCGGTGGAAGCCGCGCGCCTCCGCCAGCCTGGCCAGCTCCACGCTGGTGCGCAGGGCGTCGGTGGCCGTGCGGCCGGCGCCCACGGTGACCAGGTCCAGTACGGAGAGGGGGACGGGGGCGGTGCCCTGTGCGGTGCCCCGGATCTCGTCTGCCGTCACGGTGAGTGCCTCCTGTTGTCGGCCGTGCGCTGTCCTCGCCCGACTAACAGGAGGCACTCTCCGTTTATTCCCGGGGCCGGATGCCGCGCGACCGCCTCACACCTGCACGATCGGTTCCCGGGTGAACAGCGCCCCCAGCATCGGCGCGTTCACCCGCCGGTCCGTCAGCCGCAGGGCCTCCCAGACGGTGACCTGGTTGGCGGTGAGGACCGGCTTGCCCAGCTCCTTCTCCAGGGCCGGCAGGTGGGCGGCCGTGTGCAGGGCCGTGTCCGGCAGCAGCACCGCCTGCGCGCCCTCGGCGTCGGCCGCCCGGGCCAGCGCGAACACCTCCGCCTCGCCCCACGTGCCGACCTCCGCGGCCGTGACGATCCCGGAACCGCGCACGGCGACCACCTCCGCGTCCCCCGCGCGCAGGAAGTCCGCGAAGAGTCCCGCCACGTCGTCCGGGTAGGTCGCGCCGACGGCCACCCGGCGCACCCCCAGCTCCCTGAGCGCGTGCACGAAGGCGAAGGACGTGGAGGAGGCCGGCATCCCGGCGGCGACGGCGAGGGCGCGGACCTGCTCGTGGGCGCCCTCCCAGCCGTAGACGAAGCTGCCGCTGGTGCACGCCCACACCACCGACTCCGCCCCCGCCATGCGCAGTTCCTCGACGCCCGCCGCGAGCCGGTCGGCCGAGCCCATCTCCCGCAGGGCGTCCACCCGGTGGGCGTCCGTACCGATGTCGGTGTGGACGACGTCGAGGCGGATGTCGCTGCCGAGCAGTTGCTCGATGCGCGGGTAGTCGTCCTCGGCGGAGTGGCCCGGGTAGAGGAATCCGAGTGCGGTCATGGCCTGCCTTCCTGCTGCTGTTCACCGTCGGGTAGTTCCGGCAGTACGGGACCGAGGCGCGCGGCCGGGTCGATCAGCGCCTGATACGGTCCCACCGCCCGGGTACCCAGTCGGCGCAACGCCGCCCACATGGTCACCTGGTTGGCCGAGATCACCGGGATGCGCAGTTCCGCCTCCAGTTGCGGGATGACGTCGTAGGTCGGCAGGTTGGTGCAGCTGATGAAGAGGGCCTGGGCGGTGCCCCGTACCGCCCTGCGGGCCATGGCGACCACATCGCGGTACGGCACCTTCCAGATGTGCCGGGTCAGGCCCATGTACGCGCAGCCGGTGACCGCGACGCCCGCCTCGGCGACGTACTCCTCCAGCGCCCGGGTCACCGACACCGTGTACGGCGTCACCAGCGCCACCCGGCGCACGCCCAGCTCGTCGAGGGCGGCCAGCAGGGCGCCGGAGGTGGTCACCGAGGGGACCGCGCCCGCCCGGGTCATCGCCGCGCACATCGCCCGCTCGCCGGCGATCCCGCCGACGAAGCTGCCGGAGGTGCAGGCGTAGGCGACGACCTCCGGGGTGATCGCGGTGAGCGTGCGGACCGCGTCGTGCAGCGTCTCGTGCTCGCTGACCAGCCGGGCGAGGTCGAGGCCGACCTCGACGGGCACGTACGGGGTACGGGTCAGGTGCAGTGAGACGTCGTCGGGCACCCAGCGCCACAGCTCGCGGTCGAGGGCGAAGTCGAAGGGGGCGACGACACCGACCCCGCGCTGGGGCCGCGGACCACCGAGAAACGACACGTCCATGACGGGCACCGCCCTCACTGAGCGAAGCGGGTGGGCAACGGACCGTACCTGCGCCCGTGTTGACGAAGGTAGGTTCGGGTGCGAGCGTGGTCAAACCTCCCATGTCAGACGGCCGCCGACCCCCTGAGAAGGCTCCCGCATGACCACCCCCACCCTCCTCGTCCTCGACGCCGAGCCCCTGCCCCGGCTCGGCCGGCTCACCGGCCGGGCCCGGATCGAGCACGCGGACGAGTCGACCCTCGCCGAGCGGCTGCCGTACGCGGACGTGCTGCTGGTGTGGGACTTCACCTCGCACGCGGTGCGCGCGGCCTGGCCCGGCGAGGGCCCGCGCCCGCGCTGGGTGCATACGGCGAGCGCGGGCGTGGACCACCTGATGTGCCCCGAACTGGCTGCCTCCGACACGGTGGTGACCAACGCCCGCGGGATCTTCGACGAGCCGATCGCCGAGTACGTCGCCGCGCTCGTCCTCGCCATGGCCAAGGACCTGCCGAGGACGCTGGACCTGCAACGGGAGCGGACCTGGCGGCACCGGGAGTCGCAGCGGGTGGCGGGCACGCGCGCGTGCGTCGTCGGGTCGGGGCCGATCGGCCGGGCCATCGCCCGCACGCTGAAGGCCCTCGACGTCACCACCGCCGTCGTCGGCCGGGTGCCGCGCACCGGCATCCACGGTCCCGGGGACCTGGACCGGCTGATCGCCCGCGCCGACTGGGTGATCGCCGCCGCGCCGCTGACCGAGCAGACGCACGGCATGTTCGACGCCCGCCGGTTCGGCGTGATGCAGCCCTCGGCCCGGTTCGTCAACGTCGGGCGGGGCGGGCTGGTGGTCGAGGAGGCGCTCGCGGACGCGCTGGCCAAGCGGTGGATCGCCGGGGCGGCGCTCGACGTCTTCGAGGACGAACCCCTCACCCCCGACAGCCCGTTGTGGCGGGTCCCGGGGCTGATCGTCTCCCCGCACATGAGCGGCGACACGGTCGGCTGGCGTGATCAGCTCGGTGCGCAGTTCGTGGAGTTGTACGAGCGCTGGGAGGCGGGCAGACCGCTGACGAACGTGGTGGACAAGCAACGCGGATACGTACCCGGACGCTGAACGCCCCGACGACGGAGGGCACATGACGGATCTGACCCAGCTGACGGCCACCCGGCTGGTCGACGGCTACCGCACGGGCGAGTTCAGTCCGCTGGACGTCACGCGGGCGGTCCTCGAACGGGCCGAGCGAATCCAGCCGGAGGTGAACGCCTTCGTCCGGCTGCTGGCGGACGAGGCGCTCGCGCAGGCGCGCGAGTCGACCGGGCGGTGGCGGCGGGGCGAGCCGAAGGGCCTGGTGGACGGGGTTCCGGTCACCGTCAAGGACATCATCCTGCTGCGCGGGGCGCCGACCCTGAAGGGTTCGAAGACGATACCCGCGCAGGGGAGTTGGGACGAGGACGCGCCCTCGGTCGCCCGGCTGCGCGAGCAGGGCGCGGTGTTCGTCGGCAAGACGACCACCCCCGAGTTCGGCTGGAAGGGCGTCACGGACTCGCCGCTGTCGGGGGTGACCCGCCATCCGCACGACCCGACGCGCACCGCGGGCGGGTCCAGCGGGGGCGCGGCGGCGGCCGTGGCGCTCGGCGCGGGGCCGCTCGCGCTGGGCACGGACGGCGGGGGCAGCGTCCGCATCCCGGCGGCCTTCTGCGGGATCTTCGCGCTGAAGCCGACGTACGGGAGGGTGCCGCTGTATCCGGCGAGCGCGTTCGGCACGCTGGCGCACGTGGGGCCGATGACGCGGGACGCGGCGGACGCGGCGCTGATGCTGGACGTCATCGGGGTGCCGGACGCCCGGGACTGGTCGGCGCTGGGGCCGGCGGGGGGTGCGTACCGGGAGGCGCTGGCGGGCGGGGTGCGGGGGCTGCGGGTGGCGTACTCGCCCTCCTTCGGCGGCCAGGTCGCCGTCCGGCCCGCCGTCGCCGCCGGGGTGCGCCGGGGGGTGGAGCGGCTGGCGGAACTCGGCGCGTACGTCACCGAGGCCGACCCCGACTTCACCGACCCGGTGGACGCCTTCCACGTCCTGTGGTTCAGCGGCGCGGCCCGGGTGACCCAGCATCTGCGGCCGGGGCAACGGGAGTCGCTGGACCCGGGGCTGCGGGAGATCCGCGCGGCCGGCGCGCGCCTGTCCGCGCTGGACTACCTCGCGGCGGTGGACGTCCGCATGGACCTGGGCCGCCGGATGGGCCGCTTCCACGAGTCCTACGACCTCCTCGTCACCCCGACCCTGCCCATCACGGCGTTCGAGGCGGGCGCCGAGGTCCCGAAGGACTCCGGCCACCGGCGCTGGACCGGCTGGACCCCGTTCACCTACCCCTTCAACCTCACCCAGCAGCCGGCGGCGACCGTCCCCGTCGGCACCGACGAGGACGGCCTGCCCGTCGGCCTGCACCTCGTGGCCGCCCGCCACCGCGACGACCTGGTCCTGCGAGCGGCCCACGCCCTGTACGGGACCGGGATCACGTCCGGGGGGACCTGAACCGCCCTGCGCGGTCGATCACTTGCACGGGTGTGTCCTGGAGCTGGTCGACGTAGGACAGGAGGTCCTCGTTGAGTTCCGCCCGCGAGTCGTGCAGGGCGCCTCTCCAGTGGGTCACCCGGTCGCGCAGCCGCCGCTGCTCCGGCGACGTGCGGCCCTCGCCGCCGGTGCCCGCGCCGAGGTGGGCGCGCAGCTGCCGGGTCACCTCGTCGAAGGCGCCGAACTGCCGTGAGCCGATCCACAGCCGGCCGCCGAGGAGCTCGTCGGAGGCCGCTCTGGCCTCCTTGCGCACGGCGGTGACCTCCGCGATGAACCGCTCCGCGTCCAGGGGGCGGCCGGCCTCGATGTCGGAGAAGACGCCGTCCAGGAACGCGTGCCACTCACGGATCGCGGTGCGGGCCCGGGCGACTCGCTGCAACTGGTTCCGGGACGCCTCCCGGTCGGCGCGCTCCCTCTCCTGCCGGGCGAGCTGCCGCTGATGGGCCAGCGGCCCCAGGACCACGGCCAGCGCGGAGACCAACGCTCCGACGACACCGCCGAGGAGACCGGCGATCGCGTTCGACATGGCCACAAGTCTGCACGAACGCCGCCGTGTTGTGTCATGTGAGCCGTCGGAAAGCGAGTGTCTCGCCCGCCGCTCCCGTGCGCCACAGGTCGTTGCACGCCTCGGCCAGGGCCGGGAGGCCCTCGGTGATCTGGCCCCAGACGATGCCGGGGACCCAGCCGACGTCGCCGTTGAGGAGGAGGTTGTTGCGCTCGTAGAAGAGGGCCAGGTCGACCAGGGTCGCGCCGGCGGGGACCTCGCGGTCGTAGCCGTAGGCCCGGGTGGCGAGCTCCGTGCCGGCGAAGGAGAAGTAGCACAGGTCGCCGGGGATGGGGGTGACGGTCGGGTTCTCCAGCGGTGGTTCCGACGGTGCGAAGGGCGGGAAGAGGGCGTAGATCTCGTTGCGGGCGTACTTCGCGTGGTAGACGTCACCGCTCAGCGGCAGGGCGTCCCACACCGCCGCGCAGGTGAGCGGGGCGCGGTCGTCCAGCAGCTTCGCCCTGCCGCGGACGCCGCGCTTGACCAGCGAGACTTCGATGTATCGGTCGGCCATGGGTTCCATGGTGCATACATCGCATGGTCTCGGGTAGCCGCGCCGCCATGGCTCCACCTATGCGAAACGCTGTCGAGAACGCTGTTGCACACGAGAGAGGCACTCCTGGGACCACGCGCCGGTCGCTGCTCGCGGGGGTGGCGGCGCTCGGTGCGCTGGGGGCCGCGGGCTGCACGCGCGTGGCCACGGCCTCGACGAAGAGCGGCGGCGACCTGCTGGACCGGCTGCGGGCGGCAGGGGTCGTACGGCTCGGCATCGCGGGCGAGATCCCTTTCGGATACATCGACAAGGACGGCGAACTCACCGGCGAGGCGCCGGAGTTGGCCAAGGTCATCTTCAAGCGGCTGGGCGTGGACCGGGTGCAGCCGGTGCCGACGGAGTTCGGCTCGCTGATCCCGGGCCTGAAGTCGCAGCAGTTCGACGTCGTGGCGGCCGGGATGTACGTCAACCCCGAGCGCTGCCGGCAGGTCATCTTCGCCGACCCGGATTACCAGATGCTGGATTCGTTCATCGTCCGTAAGGGAAACCCGAAAGGGTTGCACTCCTACCGGGACGTGGTCGCGAAGAAGGCGAAGTTCGCGACCGGGACCGGGTACGCGGAGATCCAGTACGCCGTCGAGGCGGGGTACAAGGAGAGCGACATCCTGATCGTGCCGGACCAGGTGGCCGGGCTGAACGCGGTCGAGGCGGGCCGGGTCGACGTCTTCGCCGGCACCGCGCTCACCACCCGCGAGGTGGTCAAGAAGTCCCGCAAGGCCGAGGCGACCAAGGCGTTCGCCCCGCTCGTCGACGGCAAACCGCACGTCGACGGCGGCGCGTTCGCCTTCCGGCCGGGCGAGACGAACCTGCGCGACGCCTTCAACGCCGAGTTGCGCAAGCTCAAGAAGAGCGGCGAACTCTTCCGCATCCTCAAGCCGTTCGGCTTCACCCAGGCCGAGATGACCGACCTGACCGCCAAGGAGCTGTGCGCGGGCAAGAGCGGAGGGACCGGCTGATGACCACCGGGCTCTGGGAACTCGTACTCAAGGGCGTCTGGACCACCGTCCAGCTGCTGTTCTTCAGCTCGCTGCTGGCCGCGGCCGTCTCCTTCGTCGTCGGCGTGGCGCGCACCCACCGGCTGTGGATCGTCCGCTTCGTCGCGGGCTTCTACACCGAGGTGTTCCGCGGCACCTCCGCCCTGGTCATGATCTTCTGGGTGTTCTTCGTGCTGCCGCCCGCCTTCGGCTGGCAGCTGGTGCCCATGTGGGCCGGCACGCTGGCGCTCGGGCTGACCTACGGCGCCTACGGCTCGGAGATCGTGCGCGGCGCGCTCGGCGCGGTCGACCCGGCGCAGAAGGAGGGCGGGATCGCGCTCAGCTTCACGCCCTGGCAGCGGATGCGGCTGATCCTGCTGCCGCAGGCGGTGCCGGAGATGATCCCGCCGTTCTCCAACCTGCTGATCGAGCTGCTCAAGGGCACCGCCCTGGTGTCGATCATGGGCATGGGCGACCTGGCGTTCAGCGCCAACCTGGTGCGGCTCGCGCTCCAGCAGAGCGCGGAGATCTACACGTACGTCCTGCTCATCTACTTCGTGATCGCCTTCCTGCTCACCCGGGTCATGCGCGGCCTGGAGAAGCGGCTGAAGGCGGGCGTCGGCAAGGCGCCGCAGAAGAAGACGGCGGCCGCGGTGCGCGTGCCCGAAGGGAGTGGTGTCTCGTGAACTGGGACTGGAGCGCGGTCTCCGACTTCATGCCGCACTTCTGGGACGGCGTCCTCGTCACCCTGCAGGCCCTCGCCCTCGGCTCGCTGATCTCCTTCGTGCTGGGGCTGGTCTGGGCGATGCTGATGCGCACACCGACCCGATGGGTGCGCTGGCCGGTCGGGGTCGTCACCGAGTTCGTGCGCAACACCCCGCTGCTGGTGCAGCTGTTCTTCCTCTTCTACGTCATGCCCGAGTGGGGCCTGACGATGTCCGCGCTGACCACCGGCGTGATCGGCATCGGCCTGCACTACTCGACGTACACCATGCAGGTCTACCGCGCCGGCATCGAGGCGGTGCCGGCCGGCCAGTGGGAGGCGGCGACGGCGCTGAACCTGCCGCGGCTGCGGACCTGGCAGGTGGTGATCCTGCCGCAGGCGATCCGCCGGGTCGTGCCGGCCCTCGGCAACTACGTGATCGCGATGCTCAAGGACACGCCGATGCTGATGGCGATCACGGTGCTGGAGATGCTCGGCCAGGCCCGTCTGTTCGCGCAGCAGAACTTCCAGTTCACCGAGCCCCTGACGGTGATCGGCGTGGCCTTCATCGTCATCTCCTATCTGGCCTCCCTTCTTCTGCGAGCTCTGGAGCGACGCCTTGTCCACTGACGCCCCCCTGATGAACGACCCGAACGCCCACGCCAACCCGCCGGTGGACGGCAGCGAGCTGATCCGGCTGGAGCAGGTCACCAAGCGGTTCGGGGACAACACCGTCCTCGACCGGCTCGACTTCTCCGTCGACTCCGGCAAGCACGTCACGCTGATCGGCCCGTCCGGCTCCGGCAAGACGACGATCCTCCGGCTGCTGATGACGCTGACCAAGCCGGACGAGGGCACCATCACGGTCGCCGGGGAGAAGCTGTACCCGGCGCCGGAGAAGCAGGTCCGGGAGGTCCGCAAGAAGATCGGGATGGTGTTCCAGCAGTTCAACCTGTTCCCGAACATGACGGCCCTGCGCAACGTCATGGAGGCGCCGGTCACCGTCCTGGGCCTGCCCAAGGACGAGGCGGAGCAGCGGGCGCGCGAGCTGCTGGACCTGGTGGGCCTGGCCGACAAGGCGGGCATGCGGCCGACCCAGCTCTCCGGCGGCCAGCAGCAGCGGGTGGCGATCGCCCGGGCGCTGGCGATGCGGCCGCAGGTGCTGCTGCTGGACGAGGTGACGTCCGCGCTCGACCCGGAGCTGGTCGCGGGGGTCCTGGACCTGCTGCGGGACATCGCCCGCAGCACCGACATCACCATGCTGTGCGTGACCCACGAGATGAGCTTCGCCCGGGACATCTCGGACCAGGTGCTGATGTTCGACTCCGGCCGGGTCATCGAGGCCGGACCGCCGGAGAAGATCTTCAGCGAGCCGGAGAACGACCGCACCCGGGAATTCCTCAGCGCGGTCCTGTGACCTAGAAAACGTTCGACGGCCTGACCCTCGTTCAATCTTCGAGGTCCGAGCCGCGGGTCATGTCATTGGCATATGCCAGAGTGCCTGCGTCCCTGCTGAGAGCCGTGCGGCAGGGGTCGCAATCTCGTCAACCACCGCTCACAACAAGCCTCTTGCCCGTTATCGTGGAAGGGATCGCGTCTGGATTACGGCCCAGTAGTAGTGCACCGAGCGAGCCGCAGGGGGAACACCGTGGCGCTGAAGCACGAGCCGACCGCGCCGTACCACTCGGCCCAGGACGCCCTGCGCGTCCTGGAGACCGTGGCACGGCACACCACCGGAATCACCGACGTGGAACTCGCCCGGCACACCCGCCTCGACCCGGAGCGGCTGACCACCCTCCTGAGGATGCTGCGCCGCGAGGGCTACGTCGAGCAGGTCGCCGACGGGGCGTATGTGACGGGCGCCGCGCTCGATCGCCTCGGCTCGGCCCAGGGCCACGAGCAGGCCCTGCGCGACAAGCTCCAGCGCACCCTGGACCGGCTGCGCGACTCGGTCGGCGCGGCCGTCTACCTCAGCCGGTACGTCGACGGCGAGGTCAGGGTCGCCCAGTACGCGGCCGGGCCCTCGACGCCCGTGGTCAACGAGTGGGTCGACTTCCGCTTCTCCGCGCACGCCACCGCGATCGGCAAGAGCCTGCTCGCCCAGCTCGACCACAACAGCCGGCGCGAGCACCTCGCCCGCCACAAGATGGCCCGCCTCACCTCGCGCACCATCACCAACGACAAGCTGCTGCTCTCCCGCCTGGCGGCCCAGCCGCCCACCGTCCCGGCCCTCGACCTCCAGGAGTACGCGGTGGGCACGGTCTGCGCGGCCGTCCCCGTCACGGCGGGCTCGGCCGTGGGCTGCCTGGCCCTGTCCCTGCCCGTGGAGCACGCCCACCGTCTGCGCCAGGCCGCGGACACCCTGAACCGCAACGCGGCGCCGGTGCTGCTGTCGCTGGCGATCTAGACGGGCCGCCCCCGGTGGTCATCAGCACCCCCGGGGACCAGGTACTATTTTCCTCGTCGCCCACCGCGAGACACCACACGGTCGTCTCACGGTCGGCGGGAGTCACGCGCCGCTAGCTCAGTTGGTTAGAGCAGCTGACTCTTAATCAGCGGGTCCGGGGTTCGAGTCCCTGGCGGCGCACCGGTGAAGGGCCTCTCGCGCGAACGAGGGGCCCTTCGGCGTTTCCCCGGAGACCGCGAGGTCGGCCGGGGGTCCGGGGGTCGGCCCCCGGCAGATGCAGCATCAGCGGGTCCGGGGTTCGAGTCCCTGGCGGCGCACCGGTGAAGGGCCTCTCGCGCGAACGAGGGGCCCTTCGGCGTCCTGCGCGGTCAGCCTGCGATACGTCCCCTCCCCCGGCGGCCGCCACCACACGGGGTCGGCGCAGCGCACCCCCTCCTTCCTGAGCCGCGCCCGGTGGATCTTGTTCGTGGCCGTGACCGGCATCCGCTCCATGACCCGCACGAACCGCGGCGCCATCTTCGTGCCGAGGTCGGGCTGGGCGGCCAGGAAGGCGGCGAACCCCGCCGGCTCGAAACTCCCGGCGACCGCCGCCATCACCTGGTCCCCGGTCACCGGATCGGGCACCGCGTACACGGCCACGGCGTCGGCGCCCTCGTACCGGGCGAGGATGTTCTCGATCATCGCGGCGGCCAGGTTCTCGCTGTCGACGCGCAGCCGGTCGTCGGTGCGGCCGGCGAAGTACAGGTAGCCGTCGGCGTCCCGGTAGAACAGGTCGCCGGTCCAGTACCAGCCCTGCCGCCGCCGCTCCGCGTCCGCCCGCGGGTTGCGCCAGTACCCCTCGAAGGGGTTCGGCGCCCGGTTCACCAGCTCGCCGATCGCCTCGTCCCCGTTGACCAGCCGTCCGGCCGCGTCGAAGACGGCCGTCGGGCACTCCTCGCCCGTCTCCGGGTCCAGTACGACGAGCCCGGGCCCCGCCCGTCCCACCGCCCCGGCCGGCGTCCCCGCCGACCACTGCACGGCCGCCCCGCCCTCGGACGATCCGTACCCCTCCACCAGCCGCACCCCGAACCGCCGCTCGAAGGCCGCCGCGTCCACCGCCCCCGCCTCCGTGCCGAAGCCCAGGCGCAGCGGGTTGTCCCGGTCGTCGGCCCGCTCCTCGGTCGCGAGGACGTACTGCACGGCCCGCCCCACGTAGGTGAAGTACGTCGCCCCGAAACGCCGTACGTCCGCCAGGAAGCCGGACGCGCTGAAGCGCCGGCGCAGCGCCACGCCCGCGCCGGCCGCCAGCGCGGGCGCCCAGTCGGCGATCACCGCGTTGCCGTGGAACATCGGCATGCACACGTAGTGCACGTCCTCGCGCCGGACGCCGAAGTGGTCGACCAGGGAGCGGCCGGCGGCGGCCAGGCGGCCCTGGCTGCAGATCGCGGCCTTCGGGGCGCCGGTGGAGCCGGAGGTGAAGTACAGCAGGAGGCGGTCGGCCGGGGTGGCGCGGGAGGGGTCCGGTGCGGCGCCGGCGTAGGGCGCGAGGAGGGCGTCGTACTCCTCGGTGTCGGTCACCAGGACGCTGACGCCGGGGAGTTCGAGGCCGGCGAGCAGCGGGAGGTGGGCGCGTTCGGTGACCAGGACCCGGCACTCGGTGTGCAGGATGTCGCGGGCGAGTTCGGGGCCGCGGCGGGTGGGGTTGATCCCGGCGACGGCGGCCGACGCGAGGGCGGCGGCGGCCAGCCACAGCGGGTACTCGGGGGTGTTGTCGAGCAGGACGCCCACGTGCGGCTCGGCGCCGGACGGCAGCAGGTCGGCGAGCAGCGCGGCACGGGCGGCGGCGCCGGCGGCCACCTCGTGGTGCGTGCACACCCGCTCCTCGAACCACAGCCCCGGCCGGTGGTCCCCCCACCCGCCGGCAACCAGCTCCGCGACCGTACGCCTGGTGGACTCCATGAGCGCGCACGGTAGTTGACGTACCGTCAGATGTGGAGCGCTACGGCAGGACTTCGTCCACGATGCCGAAGGCCAGGTGTACGGCGACCATGACCATCAGGCAGAAGGCGATGAACACCCCGAAGAAGGCCAGCAGACAGCCCTGTTCGGCGAGAAGCCGCCCCGGCGCGGGCGGTCTCGCCGTCGCCCGCTCCGGGCGGTCGGCCGCGTAGCGCACCATGACGACGTCACCGGCGACGACGGTCCCCGGCCCACCTCTCTCCTCGAACCGCACCGTGCGGCCCTCACGGGTGGTGAACTCGTAGACGTGATGCAGGTTGGTGCGCACGGAGCTGTCGCCGCCGCCGCTGGTCGAGGTGTACGTGGTGAGGCACCGCGCCTCGGCCGTGAGCCCGCTGTTCCAGGCGCCGCTGAGCTGCCGGGTGCGGCGCAGGAGGGAGATCAGGCCGGTGAGCGCGAGGACGGCCATGAGGCCGGGCACGACGTAGAACAGAGCTTCCATACGGTCCCCCGAGGTCGTACGCCGCCCCGTTCGGTCGGCGTGGGGGGAACCTACCCACGCCGACCTGGCCGGTTGCTCAAGGAAGCCTCAGAACGTGACGTCCGAGCAGGCGTAGAACGCGTTGCCCGTGTCCGCGATCGTCCACACCGCGAGGATGACGTGGTGACCGCTGAGCCCGGAGGGCAACGTTCCGCTGTGGGAGAGGGTGGCCGGGGGACGCTGGCCGTTGTACGGGACCGTGAGGAACGGCGTGGTGTTGAGGTCGGAGCGGGACAGGTTGTGGTTCTGGTTCCAGCCCTGCTTGGTGACGTAGTACTTGAAGTCGGTCGTGGCGTGCATGGCGGTGAACTGCCAGCGGAAGGTGTAGCTCTGACCGCCCGTCACCTTCGTGGTCGGCCACGCGCCGCCCGACGGCGTCTTCGGGCCGTCGAGCTGGGAGAAGCGGGCGTTGCCGCCCGAGCAGAGCGAGCCGTCGGCCGGTCCGGCGGCCGGGAAGCCCTTGGGGCCCTCGACGCTCTGCGGCTCGTACTGGATGTCGCCGCAGTTGGTCACGGTGCCGTTGGCGCAGAGCTTCTGCCTGCTGATGGGAAGGTCGGTGTAGCCGTGGCTGCTGGCGCCACCGGTGGACAGCACGAGGGCTCCGGTGGTCGTCAGGCCCAGCACGGCCGCGTACAACTTGGTCCTTCTGCGCATGCTGCCGCTCCTGGAGAACGTGGGGGATTTTCCGTGAGGCGTGCAGGTCTAGACCAAGTCCCAGATTATTGCCGTCGGTTGGACTCGTCCATCCCCCTCACGCTCCTTGTTCTCCGCGTCCGGAGCAGAACGCCACCGTCAGGTCCTTGACGAGCGCCTTGCGTTCGTAGTCGTCCAGCTCCACCAGCCCGCGCATGGTCAGCCGGGTCACGGTGTCCTCCACCGAGTCCACCACCGACGTCAGCACGCTCGCCCGGTGCTGGGCGTCCAGCGCGGCGATCCGGCGCCGGTGCATGGCGGCGGCGACCTCGGGCGCGTACTCGACCCGCGCCGGCTGCACGGAGAACACCTCCAGCCCGACCGGCGCCGCGTCCGCCGCCACCAGCCGGGTCAGCGCCTCGCCGGCCGCGTCCGGGGCGCCCCGGGTGGTGCCCGGCAGCTCCACCGGCACCCGGGCGAGGGCCGCCTCCACGCACTCGCGCAGATACGTCTCGTGGTCCTCCACGCCCAGCACGGCCCGTGCGGTGTCCCGCACCCGCCACACCACCAGCACGACCACGCGCAGGGCCACCCCGTTGCCGTCGGCGGCGGGCATCGGCTCGCTCCTCCAGTGCCGCAGCCGTACGTCCACCCGGCGGCGCAGCAGCAGCGGGTTGACCCACATCAGCCCGGTGCGCCGGACGGTGCCCCGGTAGCGGCCGAACAGGCCGAGGACCCAGGCCCGCCCGGTGCGCCCGCGGGCGAGGCCGCCGAAGCCGAACAGGCCGAGGGCGCCGGCCCCGGCGTACGCGGCCCACTGCGCGGGACCGAGCCCGGCCCCCGCGTACTGCGGCAGCCGCAGCGCCTCCACCGCGAGCGGGGGCAGCAGGCCGGCCCACCACGAGCTGGCCAGGCAGCCGGCGAGCCCGCACGCGCCGGCCAGCACGCCCGCCGTCCCGGGCAGCACCCTGGCCGGCCGCTCGGCGAGTTCGGGGTCGACCTGCGGCGCGGGACGCGGCCGGGCGGGCAGCGGGCGCCTGAGGCGCGGCTGCTCCCCGGTGCCCTGCCGGCGTCCGACGACGGCCGGCCCCACCGGCACGGACACCGGGTCCGGCTCGTCCCGGAACAGCAGGTGGACGGGGATCTCCATGGTCGACTCGTTCTGGATGAGCCGCCCGGGCCTGACCGGCCCCTCGGACTCGGGTGTGGGTGAAGTGGTCGTCGTACTCATGCCTGCCTCCAGCCTCCGCGCCAGATGCGTCACAACAGGGGGTCAGCTCGCGCGCTCGTTCACAGGAACAGCCGGCGCCACGTCTCCGGGCCCGGATAGCCGTCCGCCGCGCCGCCCCGCCAGCCCTGGGAGC
This sequence comes from Streptomyces sp. 7R007, assembly GCF_054850255.1. Taxonomy (NCBI): domain Bacteria; kingdom Bacillati; phylum Actinomycetota; class Actinomycetes; order Kitasatosporales; family Streptomycetaceae; genus Streptomyces; species Streptomyces sp. 7R007. Next base: position 18,456 of record NZ_JBTWMV010000084.1, read on the forward strand.
GCTGGAAGGCCTCGACGTTGCGGCGGTCCGCCTCGCCCCAGCGGGGCCCGGGGCCGGTGGTGTAGTACGTGCCGAACCCTTTCTTCACCAGCTGCCGGCCCAGCTGGGTGACATGGGGACTGCTCACCCCGGGGCGGAAGACGGCGCGGCCCGGGTAGCCGGGGACGCCGTGCGCGGACGGCGCCGGCGGGCCCGCCGCCCCGGCCGACGGCACGTCCTTGCCCTGTCCCGTCACCAGCAGTTCCCAGGTGCGCGGCCCCGGCAGCCCGTCGGCGTCCGCGCCCTGCCAGCCCTGGGCCAGCTGGAAGGCCTGGGTGGCCCGGCGGTCGGCGTCCGACCAGCGCGGCCCGGGCCCCTGGCGGTAGAAGCGCCCGGCACCGCGCGCCACCAGCATCCGGCCGAGCCGGGTGACGTACTTGTTGTCGGCCCCGGGACCGAAGTACGCCGCCCCGGGGTACGGCGTCACGGCCGCGCCCGCGCCGGCGTCCGTGCCGGTGCCCGTGCTCGCGCCGGTGCCGGTGCCCGTGCCCGCGTTCGCGCCCGTGCCGCCCGCCGCGTCCGCCGCGAGCCCCTTGTAGCGGTAGGCGACATAGCGGTCCGAGTTGCTCCAGTAGGCGTACGGCGTGGCCTGCCGGCGGGCGTGCGGCCGGGTCTCCTCGTAGGCGATGTAGTAGCTGTGCGTGTAGTCCGTCCAGCCGCCGAAAAGGACGACGTGCGAGCCGTTCTGCGGATTGTCCGGGTTGTGGAACAGCAGAATGTCGCCGGGTTGCAGCTCCTCCTTCGCAATGCGGTCGCCGTACTGCCCGAGGCTGCCCGTCCATTCGTTTCCGGGCAGGTTCCAGGCCATCGAGACGAATCCCGAGCAGTCCTGCCGGTAACCGTCGGACCAGTAGTCGTACATGCTGTACGGCACCTGCGCGGCCACCCATTTCCTGGCCCGGTTGATGATGTCCGCGCGGGTGGTCTCGGGCGCCCTCACCACCCCCGCCGGCCTGGCCGGACGGCCGCCCGGGCCGTGCAGCGGGGCCTTGCCGCCCTGGGGGGTGTCGGGCTCGCCGTCGGCGGGAACGCCGGGCCGGTGGGGTGCGTGGGTGGCGGCGAGGGCGGGGACGGCGTGGCCGGCGCCGAGGGCGGCGGACGCGGCGGCGGCCACGATCACGACACGGTGGGCGGCCGGGTGGCGGCCTTCCCGCGAATTCGGCAGGACGCGGCGCCAGTGCGCGCATCCGGGGCAGTCGCAGTCGCTCGCGGGATCGAATTCCTCGAATACCGGAGTCTCCATGCGATTCCCCTCACACTCCAGACGGAAATGACCGGGCTTGGGCACGTCGATCAGTTTCCCAACTGTCTTCGCAACGCGCATTCTGACGGTCCGAATGACGTACGCGGACCCGTGGGCGCGGCCCCGGGCGGCGTCCGGGGTGGTCGGGAGCACCCCTCGGCGTCCGGTAGAGTTACC
>NZ_JBTWMV010000085.1:0-19631 GCF_054850255.1 Streptomyces sp. 7R007
AGGACCGGCGGACTGGGCGCACTCCGCGGGTTCGAGGCTCACGTCCCCGGCAGGCTCCGCGGGCCCGGAACCCTCCGTGGAGCCCTGACCGCCGCGCCACTCCACAGCTCCGGCGTCCTCGCGGGGCCCGGCCACCTCCAGCCGGCGCGCCGCTCGTGCCGTGCCGCCGCGCCCCGCGCCCGGCTCCCGCACCAGCTCAAGCTCCGCCGGCCCGGTCTCGCCCCGGAACCCGGACACCTCGCGATCGCCGTCCTCGACACCCCGCCCGACACCGCCCGCGCCCCCCTCCCCGCACGCGCCGAGCCGCCCCGCACGCTCCCCAACCCCCTCCCCGCACCCGACGAGCCGCCCCGCACGCTCCCCAACCCCCTCCCCGCACCCGACGAGCCGCCCCGCACGCTCCCCAACCCCCTCCCCATACGCGCCGAGCCGCCCGGCACTCTCCCCAACCCCCTCCCCGCACGCGCCGAGCCGCCCCGCACTCTCCCCAACCCCCTCCCCGCACGCGCCGAGCCGCCCCGCACGCTCCCCATCCCCCTCCCCGCACCCGACGAGCCGCCCGTCGGCGCCTCCGTCCGGGTTCTCCAGCAGCCGTGCCCACACCGTCTTCGTCCCCCGGCGGTACGTCACGCCCCAGGATTCGGCGAGGGTGGCGACCAGGCGCAGGCCGCGGCCGTACTCCGCGGTCCCGTACGGCGGCTCGGCGGCCGGGTCGCGGGGTGCGCGGGAGGGGTGGTGGTCCGAGACCTCGACGACGAGGGCGCCGGTCGCCTCCTCCAGTCGGCAGGCCACCGAGACCTCCGTGCCGGCGTGCACGACCGCGTTGGTGACCAGTTCGCTGGCGACCAGTACGGCGTCCTCGCCCAGCCGTTCTGGCAGCGGGGAACCCGCCGCCGCCCAGCCGTCGAGCGCGGCCCGCACCACCGCACGGGCGGAGCCGGGCGCGTGCGGCGTCCCGGACAGAATCGTGGGCGCCGGCGCACACCAACTCCCGCTCTCGGGCGCGGGCGCCCCCGCAACCGCTCCCCCGTCCGCCGACACCCGCGCCCCAACTGGCCCTGCGGGGGCGCGGAAAGCGGTCTCCCGCGCTGTCGGAATGGACCCCATGCCCTGCTCCCCGAGCGGTTCGGACGATTTCGCCTCGGTCGATGCCCACAGAGTGACAGACTGACCACGCCCATAAGCGCCGAGTTACCGAAGTGGGCCGCCATGAGTGAGAACCGTGCTACGCATGTACGCGAAGTCGGTCAGAAAGCGGACGAAATCCGAGCATCGGAGCTGCGGCCACTGCTCGCCGCGATGACCTCCGCCCGGGACGGCGACTTCGCCAAGGTGCCGGAGACGGGCGACGCCGGCGGCCTGGTGGCCGAGCTGACCGCCGCCTTCAACCAGATCGTGGACCGCAGCAGTCACTTCAACGGCGAGATCCAGCGGGTCAAGCGGGAGCTGGTGCGGCACGGCCGGCTCGACGAGCGGCTGTCGGCGAGCCCCGGCCAGGGCGCCTGGACCACCCGCGTCAACGATGTCAACCAGTTGCTGGACGCCCTGGTGGCACCGGCGGCGAACGCCACCCGGGTGCTGGACGCGGTGGCCGGCGGTGACCTCACCCAGCGGGTCGACCTGCACGACGGCAACCGGCAGTTGCGCGGTGACCTGCGGCGGCTGGGCCGTGCCGTGAACAAGATGGTCGACCAGTTGTCGCTGTTCACCGGCGAGGTGACGCGGGTCGCACGCGAGGTCGGCACGGAGGGGCGGCTCGGCGGCCGGGCCAAGGTGCAGGGGCTGTCGGGCAGTTGGCGGGACGTGACCGAGGCGGTCAACACGATGGCCGCGCGGCTGACGGCCCAGGTCCGGGACATCGCCCTGGTGACGACGGCGGTGGCGCGCGGCGACCTGACCCGTACGGTGACGGTGGAGGCGACCGGCGAGCTGCTGGAGCTGAAGCTCACCGTGAACACGATGGTGGACCAGCTCTCCGCCTTCGCCGACGAGGTCACCCGCGTCGCCCGCGAGGTCGGCACCGAGGGTCAGCTGGGCGGCCGGGCGCAGGTGCGGGGCGTCTCGGGCGTCTGGAAGGACCTGACGGACAACGTCAACTTCATGGCGTCCAACCTCACGTCCCAGGTGCGCAACATCGCCCAGGTGACCACCGCGGTCGCCAACGGCGACCTGAGCCAGAAGATCACGGTCGACGCCAAGGGCGAGATCCTGGAGCTGAAGTCGACCATCAACACCATGGTGGACCAGCTCTCCGCCTTCGCCGACGAGGTCACCCGCGTCGCTCGCGAGGTCGGCACCGAGGGCAACCTCGGCGGACGGGCCGAGGTGCGCGGGGTGTCGGGGGTCTGGAAGGACCTGACCGAGAACGTCAACTTCATGGCGGACAACCTCACCTCGCAGGTCCGCAACATCGCGCTGGTGTCCACCGCGGTCGCCCAGGGCGATCTCGGCAAGAAGATCACGGTGGAGGCGAAGGGGGAGATCCTGGAGCTGAAGTCCACGATCAACACCATGGTGGACCAGCTCTCCGCCTTCGCCGACGAGGTCACCCGCGTCGCCCGCGAGGTCGGCACCGAGGGCAACCTCGGCGGCCAGGCGCAGGTGCGGGGCGTCTCGGGCGTCTGGAAGGACCTGACGGACAACGTCAACTTCATGGCGCTGAACCTCACGTCGCAGGTGCGCAACATCGCCCAGGTGACCACGGCCGTCGCCAACGGCGACCTGTCGAAGAAGATCACCGTCGACGCGCGCGGCGAGATCCTCGAACTCAAGGACACCGTCAACACGATGGTGGAGCAGCTGCGCGCCTTCGCCGACGAGGTGACGCGCGTGGCCCGCGAGGTCGGCACGGACGGCCGGCTGGGCGGCCGGGCGCAGGTACTGGGTGTGTCCGGTGTCTGGCGGGATCTGACCGACAACGTCAACTACATGGCGGACAACCTCACGTCGCAGGTCCGCAACATCGCCCAGGTGACCACGGCCGTCGCCAACGGCGACCTGTCGAAGAAGATCGACGTGGACGCGCGCGGCGAGATCCTGGAGCTGAAGACGGCCATCAACACCATGGTCGACACCCTGTCCTCGTTCTCCTCCGAGGTCACCCGGGTGGCCCGCGAGGTCGGCTCGGAGGGCCAACTGGGCGGCCAGGCGCGGGTGGAGGGCGTGTACGGCACCTGGAAGCGGCTGACCACCAACGTGAACGAACTGGCGTCGAATCTGACCACCCAGGTCCGGGCGATCGCCGAGGTGGCCTCCGCGGTGGCCCAGGGCGACATGTCCCGCTCGATCACGGTGGAGGCGCGCGGCGAGGTCGCCGAGCTGAAGGACAACATCAACCTGATGGTGGCCAACCTGCGCGAGACGACCCGCGCCAAGGACTGGCTGGAGTCGAACCTGGCCCGGCTGGCCGCGCTGATGCAGGGCCACCGGGACCTGATGGAGGTCGCCGACCTGATCCTGCGGGAGCTGACGCCGCTGGTGAACGCCCAGTACGGCGCGTTCTTCCTGGCCGATCCGGACGAGGCCGGCACCTCTCTCCGCACAACCGTTCCTGCAAAGGGACTGGCGTTCATCGCCGGTTACGGCGCCGCGCAGGAGGCCACGGTGGAGACCGGCGGGCTGCCGGTGCACGGCCTGGTCCGCCAGGCGGCCCGGGAGAAGAAGCGGATCCTCGTCGAGGAGGCCCCGCCGGACTACATCAAGATCAGCAGCGGTCTGGGCGAGGCCGCCCCGACCAGCGTCGTCATCATCCCGATCCTCTTCGAGGACAAGCTCCTCGGCGTGATCGAGCTGGCCTCCTTCTCCCGCTTCTCCGACGTCCACCTGGCGTTCTTCGACCAGTTCGTGAACACCATCGGCGTCGCCATCAACACCATCATCGCCAACTCCCGCACCGAGTCCCTGCTCGGCGAGTCCCAGCGCCTGGCCATGCAGTTGCAGGAACGCTCGGACGAACTGCAGAAGCAGCAGGCGGAGTTGCAGCGCTCGAACGCCGAACTGGAGGAGAAGGCGGCCCTGCTGGCCACCAGCTCCCAGTACAAGTCGGAGTTCCTGGCGAACATGTCCCACGAGCTGCGCACCCCGCTCAACTCGCTGCTGATCCTGGCCCGGCTGCTGTCCGACAACCCGGACGGCCATCTCTCCGACCAGGAGGTCCAGTTCGCGACGACGATCCACCGCTCCGGCTCCGACCTCCTCCAGCTGATCAACGACATCCTGGACCTGTCGAAGATCGAGGCCGGCCGGATGGACGTACGCCCGAAGAAGCTGCCGCTGATCAAGCTGCTCGACTACGTCCACGCCACCTTCCGCCCGCTCACCCTCGACCGGGGGCTCGCCTTCGAGGTCGCCGTGGGCGAGGACGTGCCGCGCGAGATGTACTCCGACGAGCAGCGCCTGCAGCAGATCCTGCGCAACCTGCTGTCCAACGCGATCAAGTTCACCGCGACGGGCCGGGTCGAGCTGCGCGTGACCCGGGTCAACGACCCCGAGCACCACTGGGTGCAGGGCGGCGACGAGGTCGTCGCCTTCGCCGTCTCCGACACGGGTATCGGCATCGCGCCGGAGAAGCTCCCGGTGATCTTCGAGGCGTTCCAGCAGGCCGACGGCACCACCAACCGCAAGTACGGCGGCACGGGCCTCGGGCTGTCCATCAGCCGTGAGATCGCGGGCCTGCTGGGCGGCCGTATCGTCGCCGAGAGCGAGCCCGGCGCGGGCTCCACCTTCACGCTGTACGTCCCCGTCGTCAGCCCCGGCCACACCGCGCCCCCGGCCACGGAGGACCGCCCGCTGCCGGTGCCGCAGCAGCAGTCCGCCGAGCACTTCCCGGCCGCGCACGACACCGACGACTCGTGGCCGGCGCCGACCAAGCTGGAGGCGTGGAAGCGCGGCCGGGCCGGGCAGGTCCTGCCGGGCCGGCGGGTGCTGATCGTCGACGACGACATCCGCAACGTCTTCGCCCTCACCCATGTCCTGGGCCGGGTCGGCATGCCGGTGCTGTACGCGGAGAACGGCCGCGAGGGCATCGAGACCCTGGAGCGCAACCCGGACGTGGAACTCGTCCTGATGGACATCATGATGCCGGAGATGGACGGCTACGAGACCATCTCCGCCATCCGCCGCACTACCCGCTGGTCGGGCCTGCCCATCGTCGCGCTCACCGCGAAGGCGATGCCCGGGGACCGCGAGAAGTCCATCGCGCGGGGCGCCAACGACTACGTCCCGAAGCCGGTGGACGTGGACCAGTTGCTGACGGTGGTGTGCGCGCTCCTCGATCCGGAGGGCGCGGGCCGCGAGGAGCAGACCGATGCCGAGGAGGCGGCGGCCGCGCCGGCGCCCGAACCCGAATGAGGCACTGTCACATGAGCGTCGAGGTCACGACCGACGAGCGCGCCAGCATCCTCCTCGTGGACGACATGGAGGACAACCTGATCGCCCTGGAGGCCGTCCTGGGCTCCCTCAACGAGCCGCTGGTGCGGGCGCGTTCGGGCGAGGAGGCGATGAAGGCGCTGCTGCGCCGGCACTTCGCCCTCGTCCTGCTCGACGTCCGCATGCCGGGCATGGACGGTTTCGAGACGGCCGCCAACATCAAACGGCTCGACCAGACCAAGGACGTGCCGATCATCTTCCTCACCGGCGCGGAGGAGGACTCCGGTTACGCCTTCCGCGGCTACGCCACCGGCGCCGCCGACTACCTGACCAAGCCCTTCGACCCCTGGGTGCTGCGCGCCAAGGTCACCGTGTTCCTGGACCTGTACCGCAAGAGCCGGCAACTGGAGCGGCTGTACGGGGAGCTGGACTCCCGCCTGGCGGAGCTGGAGGAGCGGCTCAACGGGACAGAGCCCCCGGACCTGGAGCAACTGCGCGCCCAGGTCCGGGAGTTGCGTGAGGTCACGCCTCCCGCGTACCGGCGTACATCTCGTCGATCAGATGCTTGTACTCCCGCTCCACCACCGGGCGCTTCAGCTTCAGACTCGGCGTGATCTCCCCGTGCTCCACGTCGAGGTCCCGGGGCAGCAGCCGGAACTTCTTGATGGTCTGCCAGCGCTGGAGCCCCTCGTTGAGCTGCGTGACGTAGCCCTGGACCATCTCCACGGTCGCCGGCGCGGCCACGATCTCCGCGTAGGACCTGCCCTCCAGCCCGTTCTCCTTGGCCCACTCCAGGATGGACGGCTCGTCCAGCGCGATGAGGGCGGTGCAGAAGTTCCGGTCGGCTCCGTGCACGAGGATGTTGGACACGTACGGGCACACCGCCTTGAACTGCCCCTCGACCTCGGCGGGCGCGATGTACTTGCCGCCGGAGGTCTTGATGAGGTCCTTCTTGCGGTCGGTGATGCGCAGGTACCCGTCGGGCGACAGCTCGCCGATGTCACCGGTGTGGAACCAGCCGTCGGCCTCCAGGACCTCCGCCGTCTTCTCGGGCAGCCCGTGGTAGCCCTGCATGATGCCGGGGCCGCGCAGCAGGATCTCGCCGTCGTCCGCGATGCGGACCTCGGTGCCGGGCAGCGGCTTGCCGACCGTGCCGGTGCGGTAGGCCTCGCCGGGGTTGACGAAGGAGGCCGCCGAGGACTCCGTGAGGCCGTAGCCCTCCAGGATGTGGATGCCGGCGCCGGAGAAGAAGTAGCCGATCTCGGGGGCGAGGGCCGCCGAGCCGGAGACGCACGCCCGCAGGTTCCCGCCGAACGCCTCGCGGATCTTGGCGTACACCAGCGCGTCGGCGACCTTGTGCTTGGCGCCCAGCGCGAACGGCACGGACATCGTGCCGGTGCGCCGGAAGTTGTCCTGCGCGACCTTGGCGTACTCGCGCGCGACCTCGGCGGCCCACTGGAAGATCTTGTACTTGGCGCCGCCGCCGGCCCGGGCCTTGGCCGCGACCCCGTTGTAGACCTTCTCGAAGATGCGCGGGACGGCCGCCATGTAGGTCGGCTTGACCACCGGCAGGTTCTCGATGATCTTGTCCACGCGGCCGTCGACGGCGGTGACGTGCCCGACCTCGATCTGCCCGGAGGTGAGCACCTTGCCGAAGACGTGCGCTAGGGGCAGCCACAGGTACTGCACGTCCGACTCGCTGATCAGACCGGTCGCGGCGATCGCCTTCGCCATGTACGCCCAGTTGTCGTGCGGCAGCCGCACGCCCTTGGGGCGCCCGGTGGTGCCGGAGGTGTAGATCAGGGTGGCCAGCTGGTCCCTGGTGATCTTGCCGACCCGCTCCTTGATCAGGTCCGGGTTCTTCTCCAGGTGGGCGGCGCCCCGGGCCTCCAGCTCGGCGAGGGTGAGCACGCCGTCGCCGGTCTCGACGCCGGCCGCGTCGATGACCACGACATGGCCGAGCTCGGGCAGCTCCGCGCGCTTGGCCCGGGCCTTGGCCAGCTGGTCGGCGTTCTCCGCGATCAGCACCCGGCTCTCGGAGTCGGAGAGGATGAACGCGGACTCGTCGGCGTTGGTCTGCGGGTAGATCGTGGTCGTCGCGGCGCCCGCGCACATGATGCCGAGGTCGGCGAGGATCCACTCGATCCGGGTGGAGGAGGCGAGGGCGACGCGCTGCTCCGGCTGCACACCGAGCTCGATGAGACCCGCCGCGATCGCGAAGACCCGCTCGGCGGCCTGGGCCCAGCTCAGCGACTTCCAGTCGTCGGGGCCCTCGCCCGAGGCGGGCGGCACGGGGTAGCGGTATGCCTCGGCGTCCGGCGTGGCCGCCACGCGCTCCAGGAAGAGGGTCGCCACGCTCGGCGGCCGGTTCTCGATCAGTGTCTGTGTGTCGCTCACGACATCCTCCGGGGCCCGCGACAGTGCGCTGGCTCAAGTGCGGCTGGCTTCACGCAGTAGCGTTTGTTTAACTCGCGAGTAACTATCGAGCAGAGATCAGAGTAGAGCCCGACCGCCCGGTTCGTAAGAGGCGGCGGCCTGTCACTTCCTACAGAGAGCGACCCTACGCGCGCGTAGGGGCCCGTCGCGCTTTCGTACGACGGACCCCTGTTGCGCCCGGTTTGCCGCGGCGACCGGCGGTTACGGGTGGTTACTTCTTGCTCTTGGCCGATCCCGCGCTGTCATCGCTGCTGAGGACCGCGATGAAGGCCTCCTGCGGAACCTCCACGGAACCCACCATCTTCATCCGCTTCTTGCCCTCCTTCTGCTTCTCCAGCAGCTTGCGCTTACGGGAGATGTCACCGCCGTAGCACTTGGCGAGGACGTCCTTGCGGATGGCGCGGATGGTCTCGCGGGCGATCACCCGGGAACCGATGGCGGCCTGCACCGGCACCTCGAAGTTCTGCCGCGGGATGAGCTCCTTGAGCTTGGCGACGAGCCGGACGCCGTACGCGTACGCCTGGTCCTTGTGGGTGATCGCGGAGAACGCGTCGACCTTGTCGCCGTGCAGCAGGATGTCGACCTTGACCAGGGAGCTGGACTGCTCGCCGGTGGGCTCGTAGTCGAGGGAGGCGTAGCCGCGCGTCTTGGACTTCAGCTGGTCGAAGAAGTCGAAGACGATCTCGGCGAGCGGCAGGGTGTAGCGGATCTCGACCCGGTCCTCGGAGAGGTAGTCCATGCCCAGCAGGGTTCCGCGCCGGGTCTGGCACAGCTCCATGATCGCGCCGATGAACTCGGTCGGCGCGAGGATGGTGGCGCGCACGACGGGCTCGTAGACCTCGTCGATCTTGCCCTCGGGGAACTCGCTCGGGTTGGTGACGACGTGCTCGGTGCCGTCCTCCATGATCACGCGGTAGACCACGTTGGGCGCGGTGGCGATGAGGTCGAGACCGAACTCGCGCTCCAGCCGCTCGCGGATGACGTCGAGGTGGAGCAGGCCGAGGAAGCCGACGCGGAAGCCGAAGCCGAGGGCGGCGGAGGTCTCCGGCTCGTAGACCAGGGCGGCGTCGTTGAGCTGGAGCTTGTCGAGGGCCTCGCGCAGCTCGGGGTAGTCGGAGCCGTCCAGCGGATACAGGCCGGAGAAGACCATCGGCTTGGGGTCCTTGTACCCGCCGAGCGCCTCCGTCGCCCCCTTCTGCTGGCTGGTGACGGTGTCGCCGACCTTGGACTGGCGGACGTCCTTCACGCCGGTGATGAGGTAGCCCACCTCGCCGACGCCGAGCCCGTCCGCGGGCAGCATCTCCGGGGAGTTGGTGCCGATCTCCAGCAGCTCGTGCGTGGCGCCCGTCGACATCATCCTGATGCGCTCGCGCTTGTTCAGCTGGCCGTCGATGACCCGGACGTACGTCACGACACCGCGGTAGGAGTCGTAAACGGAGTCGAAGATCATCGCGCGGGCGGGGGCGTCGGCGACGCCGACCGGCGCCGGGATGTCCCGGACCACCTTGTCCAGCAGGGCGTCGACGCCCACGCCGGTCTTGGCGGAGACGCGCAGCACGTCGTCGGGCTCGCAGCCGACGAGGTTGGCGAGCTCCTCGGCGAACTTCTCGGGCTGCGCGGCGGGCAGGTCGATCTTGTTCAGCACGGGGATGATCGTGAGGTCGTTCTCCATCGCCAGGTACAGGTTGGCGAGGGTCTGCGCCTCGATGCCCTGGGCGGCGTCGACGAGGAGGATGGTCCCCTCGCAGGCGGCCAGCGACCGCGAGACCTCGTAGGTGAAGTCGACGTGCCCCGGAGTGTCGATCATGTTGAGGATGTGCGTGTTGCCGGGGTCCGTGGTGGGAGCCCACGGCAGACGCACCGCCTGGGACTTGATCGTGATGCCGCGCTCACGCTCGATGTCCATGCGGTCGAGGTACTGAGCACGCATCTGCCGCTGCTCGACCACACCGGTCAGCTGGAGCATCCGGTCGGCGAGCGTGGACTTGCCGTGGTCGATGTGCGCGATGATGCAGAAGTTGCGGATCAGAGCCGGGTCGGTACGGCTCGGCTCGGGCACATTGTTAGGGGTCGCGGGCACGCAGGGTCCTGATTCTTGAGGTATCCGCAGGGTGACGGTCTCGGGTCGGATCGATACGTAGCCTCCATGGTCCCACGGGCGGGGACCGGGGACCGTTTTGGGCCGTCGGCCCGGCCACTGGTAGCCTGGGTCGCTGTGTCTCATGCCCTCTCAGCGCGAGGCACGCCTCAAGAAATCACCTGGCACGGGCCCCGCACGGGCGTGTGCCTGAACCTGAAAAGGCTCAATCAGTGGCGAACATCAAGTCCCAGATCAAGCGGATCAAGACCAACGAGAAGGCCCGGCTGCGCAACAAGGCCGTCAAGTCCTCCCTGAAGACCGCGATCCGCAAGGCCCGTGAGGCCGCTGCCGCGGGTGACGTCGAGAAGGCCACCGAGCTCCAGCGCGCTGCCGCGCGTCAGCTCGACAAGGCGGTCTCGAAGGGCGTCATCCACAAGAACCAGGCCGCCAACAAGAAGTCGGCGCTTGCTTCCAAGGTCGCGACCCTCAAGGGCTGACACCTTCTGTGATCTGACCGGATCCCCCGGGATCCGAAGCGCCGGAAGGACCCAGGGCGGGCCCTCTCTCATCCGCCCCCGTCCGGCACCCGAGAGCCCGTTCGCGGCCTGCGTTCGCCACGCGGGAACGGGCTCGACATCGTGAACCGAAGGCCCCGCCAGGCACTCTTCCCCAGGACGCCGACGGGGCCTTCGGCATGCCCGTCGCCCAGCCCTGACCGGCGGCGCCCCGACCGAGCGCGGGGGCGGTGTCCATGTGCGGCTCCGCCATGTGGGCGACCGGCCACGACGCTCCGACGGGCGAGCGCCGACCGGCCGCGGCGACGGCCGGCGGAGTGCTCAACCGCGGCCCCGGGACCGCGCCGCTCGGGCGATGGTCACGACCGCCTTCTCCAGCGCGTACTCGGGGTCGTCCCCGCCGCCCTTGACCCCGGCGTCGGCGTCGGCGACCGCCCGCAGGGCCACGGCCACCCCGTCCGGCGTCCAGCCCCGCATCTGCTGGCGCACCCGGTCGATCTTCCAGGGCGGCATCCCGAGCTCGCGCGCCAGATCGGCCGGCCGCCCGCCCCGCGCGGACGACAGCTTGCCGATGGCCCGGACGCCCTGCGCGAGCGCGCTGGTGATCAGCACGGGCGCGACGCCGGTCGACAGCGCCCAGCGCAGCGCCTCCAGGGCCTCGGCGGCCCGTCCCTCCACGGCCCGGTCGGCGACCTCGAAGCTGGAGGCCTCGGCGCGGCCGGTGTAGTACCGCCCGACGACGGTCTCGTCGATGGTGCCCTCGACGTCGGCGACGAGCTGGGAGACGGCCGACGCCAGCTCCCGCAGATCGCTGCCGATGGCGTCGACGAGTGCCTGGCAGGCCTCCGGCGTGGCCGACCTGCCGACCGTCCGGAACTCGCCCCGCACGAAGGCCAGCCGGTCGGCGGGCTTCGTCATCTTGGGGCAGGCCACCTCCCGGGCGCCCGCCTTGCGCGCGGCGTCCAGCAGCGCCTTCCCCTTGGCGCCGCCCGCGTGCAGCAGCACCAGCGTGATCTCCTCGGCGGGGGCACCGAGATACGCCTTCACGTCCTTGACCGTGTCGGCGGACAGGTCCTGCGCGTTGCGTACGACCACGACCTTGCGCTCCGCGAAGAGCGAGGGGCTGGTCAGCTCGGCGAGGGTGCCGGGCTGCAGCTGGTCCGGGGTCAGGTCGCGTACGTCCGTGTCGGCGTCGGCGGCCCTGGCGGCGGCCACCACCTCCTGCACGGCACGGTCGAGCAGGAGGTCCTCCTGGCCCACGGCGAGCGTCACCGGGGCGAGAGGGTCGTCATTCGCAGTCTTCCTGGCCATCGCGTACAGCATGGCACGGCCCACTGACAACGCCGTCCGGTGCCGGGTGCGGGGCTACGGCTCCTCCCGCCACCCCTCCCACTCCCCCGCGAACGCGTCCAGCTCCGCCGGGTCCAGCCGGGCCTCCTCGTCGCGCAGTACCAGCAGCCACTGGGCGTCCTCGGCGTCGTCCTCGCCGGCCAAAGCGTCCCGTACCAGTTGCGGCTCCTCGTCGAGCCCGAAGCGTTCGCCCAACGCCGCGGCCGCCTCCTCCGCGGCGTCGCGGTCGGGCAGCACCAGCACATGTCTCACATCGCTCACGCGCCCATTTTCCGCCACCCCCGCCGGCCGCGGACTCGGGTCAGCCCTTGGGCACGATCTGCACGTCCAGCTCGACGCGGATGCTCGGCCCCACCACCGCGATCCCGCGCGCCAGCATCGTCTGCCAGCTCACCGTGAAGTCGTCCCGGTGCAGCTCCGTCGTGGCCCGGCAGGCGGCCCTCGCCTCGCCCTCCATGCCGTTGCCCAGCCCGAGGTACTCGGTGTCGAGCGTCACCGTGCGCGTCACCCCGTGCAGCGACAGCGCCCCCGTCACCGCCCACCGGCTGCCGCCCTTGTGCACGAACCGCTCGCTGTAGAACTCCAGCGTCGGGAACCGCTGCACGTCCAGGAAGTCCGCCGAGCGCAGGTGGTCGTCGCGCATCCTGACGTTCGTGTCGATGGACGCCGCGTCGATCACCACGTGCATCGCCGACCGCTCCACCTGCTCCGCGATCCGCACCGCCCCCGCGAAGGAGTTGAACCGCCCGTGGATGCGGGCCAGCCCGATGTGCCGCGCGGTGAACCCGATCGAGGAGTGCGCCGGCTCGATCTCCCAGTCCCCCGGCGCCGGCAGCTCCGGCGGCTGCGCCACCTGGAGGGTGACGTCACCGAGCGAGGCGAGCGCGTTCTCGGCGACGGTCGCGCTGGCCCGGTACGGCGCGTAGCCCTCGGCCGACACCGCGAGCCGGTACTCCCCCGCCGGGACCGTCGTCACGAACGACCCGTAGGGGTCCGTGCCCCCGCTGACCACCTTGCGCCCCATGGTGTCGCTCACCGCGAACTCCGCGTGCGTCACCGGCTCGTTGACCGGGTCGAGCACCCGGCAGCTCAGCACCCCGGCGCTCGGCGGGGTCTGCACCGCCGCCAGCGGACTCGTCCGTTGCACCCTGCTCGCTCGGTTCTCCAGCCAGCGGCCGAACATGTACGCCACCCCTGTGCGCCTCGACATCAAGTGTTGCCGAAGAGGCATTCGATCACCGATGCGGCTTTCGAGGCAACACGGACCGCCTGCGCACGAGTAGCGACGACCCGCCCCCTGTGGCCCGAATCACCCCCGACTACGGGGATTTCGCACAACCGGCACACAGTCCAGCTCGATCCCGAAGCCGTCCCGGTACAGCGCCAGCACCTCCTCGTCCGTCTCCAACTCCCGCTCCCCGCGTGTCCCGTCGGGGGCCGTCGTCTTGACCACGCGCCCGCTCAGCGTGATCCGCCCGCCGTCCTCCGCCACCCGCGAGCACACCAGCGACCGCGTGAAGTGCGAGTGGGGCGAAGTGCTGTGCCACCACGCCCCGGCCACGAAGTCGCCGAGCTCGCGCGGCCGCACCTCCAGGCGGTACTGCGGTGTGCCGTTCATCACGACGTCCAGGTCGGGCCCCGCCTCCCCGATCCGGAACACACCCGCCGGATCCGCCTGGTCGCCCCGCTCCCCGAACGCCAGCGGCCAGTGGCTGTGCGCCCCGAACCCGACGTCGGCCAGCCACTCGCTCCCGTCCGCCGCCCGCACGCGCAGCGCGAGATGGTCGTACGGAATCCCCAGCCGCCCCTCGTCCCCGAACACCCGCCCCGCGAGCAGTGCGACCTCGAAGCCGAGCGCGGCGAGCAGGACACCGAACGCCCCGTTCAGTTCGTAGCAGAACCCGCCCCGCCGCGCCCCCACCACCTTCTCCAGCAGCCGCTCCTCCTCCAGCACGATCTCCTCGCCGAGGTGGATCGACAGGTTCTCGAAGGGCACGGCCCGCAGGTGACGCAGGTGCAGGTCGCGCAGCACCTCGACGGTGGGGGCGGCGGGCCGGTCCGGGGGGTCGACTCCGAGGCGACGGAGGTAGGCGTCGATCTGTGCGCTGTGCATGACCCCAGTGTCATGCCGTCCGGTCCGCTCAGTCCCGCACCACCCCCAGCTCCGCTCCCGTCCCGGTGACCGCCAGCGCCCCGTCCCGGTCCGTGCGCAGCACCACCGCGCCCTCGGCCCGCAGCGCGGCGACCGTGCCGGGGGCGGGATGGCCGTACGGGTTGTCCGCGCCGACGGAGATGAGCGCCAGCCGGGGCGCGACCCGGCGTATCAGCTCCGGATCCTGGTAGGCCGAACCGTGATGGGCGACCTTGAGGACGTCGACGTGGTCCAGCAGCACGCCCTCGGGTGACCTCGACAGCGCCTGCTGGGCCGGGGGTTCGAGGTCCCCGAGCAGCAGCAGCCGCAGCCCCGCCGTGCGGACGAGCAGGGCGACGCTGGCGTCGTTCGGTCCGTCGGGGCCGGGTGCGGGGTCCGGCGGGGGCCACAGCACCCGCCAGGAGAGCGGGCCCGTGCGGCGCTGCTCGCCGGCGCTCGCCCGGGTGAGCGGGATGTGCCGTGCCGCCGCCTGTGCGTGGACGAACGCGGCCTGGTCCGCGGGCTCCTCGAACCCGGTCGTCTCGATCGCCCCCACCTGCCGGCCGCGCAGCACGCCGGGCAGTCCGGCGACGTGGTCGGCGTGGAAGTGGGTCAGCACGAGCAGCGGAATCCTGGTGATGCCGAGGGTGCGCAGGCAGCGGTCGACGAGGGTGGGGTCGGGCCCGGCGTCCACGACCACCCCGCTGCCGTCCCCCGCCGCGAGCACGGTCGCGTCCCCCTGCCCCACGTCGCACATCGCCAGCCGCCACCCCGGCGGCGGCCACCCGGTGATCACCCTGGTCAGCGGCGGCGGCTGCACCACCGCGACGACGAGCAGCACCCCCACGGCCACGCACCACCCCGGATGCCGCAGCAGCCGCCGTCCGGCCACCAGCACGGCCACCGTGACCAGGCCGAGCAGCGCGGCGCCGCCCCAGCTTCCCGGCCAGTCCACTCCCCCACCGGGCAGCGCGGCCCCGGTACGGGCCACGTCCGCGATCCATCCGGCGGGCCAACTCGCGCACCAGGCCAGCGCCTTGGCGAGCGGCATCGCCACCGGCGCCGCCGCCAGCGCGGCGAACCCGAACACCGTGGCCGGCGCCACCGCGAACTCGGCGAGCAGGTTGCACGGCACCGCCACCAGGCTCACCCGCGCCGACAGCACGGCGACCACCGGCGCGCACAGCGCCTGCGCCGCACCCGCCGCGGCCAGTGCCTCCGCCAGCCGCGGCGGCACCCGGCGCCGGCGCAGCGCCTCGCTCCAGCGGGGCGCGACGGTGAGCAGGGCGCCGGTGGCCAGCACGGAGAGCAGGAAGCCATAGCTGCGGGCCAGCCACGGGTCGTACAGCACGAGCACCACAACGGCCGTGGCCAGCGCGGGGATCAGGGATCTGCGGCGCCCGGTGGCCAGGGCGAGCAGCGTGACGGCTCCGCAGGCCGCCGCCCGCAGCACGCTCGGGTCCGGCCGGCACACGACGACGAACCCGAGGGTGAGCACCCCGCCGAGCAGCGCAGTCGTCCGCAGCGGGATGCCGAGCCGTGGCGCGAGCCCCCGCCGCTCCGCCAGCGAGGCCAGTCCGGGCGGCCCGACCAGCAGCGCCAGGATGATCGTGAGGTTGCTCCCGGACACGGCGAGCGTGTGCGCCAGGTCCGTCTCCTTGAAGGCCTCGTCCAGCTCCGGCGTGATCCGCGCGGTGTCCCCGACGACCAGTCCCGGCAGCAGCGCCCGGGCGTCCGCCGGCAGGCCGTCGGTCGCCTCCCGCAGCCCGGCCCGCAGCCGCCCGGCCCACCGCTGCGTCCCGGACGGCCCGCCGACCACCTCGGGCGGGGCCTTCCCGCGCACCCGCAGCACCCCGGCCACCCGGTCGCCGCCGACGAGCGGCGGAGCCAGCCGGGCGGTGACCCGCAGCCGGGTGGAGGGCAGCAGGTCGAGCCAGGGCGAGGAGGGAGCCGCGCCGGGACGCCCCGGCCCCAGGTCCACGATCAGCAGGACCGGCGTGCGCGCCGTGACCACCGTCCCGTCCGTCCGCCTCACCCGCCGCACGTCCGCCGCGATCACCGCCGTGGCCGGAGCCGCGTGGTCCCCGCTGATCCGGGGCCGGGCGAGCCGTGGGTCGGCGGTGACCTCGGCCTCGGCGGTCGTGGTGGCGTACTGCCGCGCCAGCCCCGGCACGGGTCCGCGCCGCAGGTCGCTGCCGTGCAGCCCCGCGGAGACGGCCGCGGCGGCGACAGACAGCAGCACCGCCGCGACGGAGGCCCGCGGCCACCCCGGAACCGGCGCTCCCCCGGCCCTCGTCCGCGCGAGCAGCAACCCGGCTCCGACGGCACAGCCCACCGCCACGCCCGTGACCCACCCCGCCGACGCGTCCAGCGTCAGCGCGGCCGTCACCCACACGGCGATCGCGGGCGGCACGAGCCGCAGGTCCACCGGTCCTTCCTGCCGGGGGTGGGCGACGCCGAGCCGCCGCCCGGAGGCCGCGTGGACCGGCGACCGCTCCGCATCGGTCGTCGCGCTCATGGCCGTACGAGATTCCGCAGATCGGCGAAGCGGCGGTCGCCGATGCCGTTGACCTCGCGCAGTTCGTCCACCGAGCGGAAGCCGCCGTGCTGGGCGCGGTAGTCGACGATGTGCCGGGCCAGCACCGGCCCCACCCCCGGCAGGGTGTCGAGCTGGTCCACGGTGGCCGTGTTGAGGGAGACCGGTGCCGCGGGGCCGGTGCCGGAAGCCGCACCCGCGGCTGCGGGCCCGGGGGCCGGGACGGGCGCCGCGGGGGCACCGACGACCACCTGCTCGCCGTCCACGAGGAAACGGGCCTGGTTGAGTCCCGCCGTGCTGGTGCCGGGGCGCACCCCGCCCGCCGCCCGCAGCGCGTCGACGACCCGTGAACCGGCCGGCAGACGGTGGATCCCGGGATGCCGGACCTTGCCGCTGACGTCCACGACGATCTCGGCCCCCGCCGTGCCCACGGCACCCGGCGCCCCCACCGCCTGCGCCGAGCCGCCCCCGCCCGGCCCGGGCTCCTTCCGTTCCCCTCGCCCGCCGTAGGGCGCCGCCGCGCGCACCACCTCCGGCGCCGGCACCGTCTGGCTGCGGCCCGCCCAGAAGTGTTGCACCGCGAACACGGCGGCGACGACGAGCAGGGCGGTGAGCGCGAGCACGTTCCGCCGCTCCAGGCCGCACCTGGTCTGCAGCCACAGGGGCATGCGCTCCCGCAGCGCGAGCCCGGCCCGCGTCTGCCAGGCCGGCCACCCGACGTCTTCGTCTTCGCTGTCGGCAGGGCCGGCGGCGCCTTCCCCCAGGGCGCCCGCGGTCGGCGGCCCCGCCTCCGACTCCCGCCAGTCGGGCGGGGGTTGGGGCAACGGCTCGGCCGGGCGTTCGGGGAAGAGCAGCTCCGCCCGGCGCCGGAGTTCCCGCGCCGACGCCGTGCGCTGCCGGCCCCGGCCCCGCGCCGGCGAGCGGCGATGACGGGTCCTGCCGTCCGAGGCGGGGCTCCGGCCCGGACCACTGGAAACGGTCGCTGTGCGTGGACGTGATCGAAGTGCCATGCGAGGAGGATCGGGCACCCCGGCCACTTGGCGATGATCTTGCTCAATTCCCGGGGACAACCCACCGGTTGTGGATAAGTCGGTCACTCACACGAGGGACGCCGAGGACAACCCCGTCACCGGTTCCGTCACCGCGGCGACACCACAGCCCCCAGCAACCCGGGCCCCGTATGCGCCCCGATCACCGCCCCCACCTCGCTCACATGCAGGTCGGCCAGTCCCGGCACCCGCACCCGCAGCCGGTCCGCCAGTGCCGACGCCCGCTCGTGGGCGGCGAGATGGTGGACGGCGATGTCGACCTGCGCGCTGCCGGCGCGGTCGGCGACGATCTCCTCCAGGCGGGCGATCGCCTTCGACGCCGTACGGACCTTCTCCAGCGGCTCGATCCGGCCGCCCGCCAGCTGCAGCAGCGGCTTCACCGCGAGCGCGGAGCCCAGCAGCGCCCGGGCCGCGCCGATGCGGCCGCCGCGGCGCAGATAGTCGAGGGTGTCGACGTAGAAGTAGGCGGAGGTGCCCGAGGCCCGCTTCTCCGCGGCCGTGACCGCCTCGTCCACGGTCCCGCCCGCCTCCGCGGCCTCCGCGGCGGCGAGGGCGCAGAAGCCGAGCGCCATGGCGACCATCCCGGTGTCCACCACCCGTACCGGCACCGGGGCCTCGCGCGCCGCGAGGACCGCCGCGTCGTAGGTGCCCGACAGTTCCGCCGACAGGTGCAGGGAGACGATGCCGTCGGCGCCGGACTCGGCGACCTTGCGGTAGGTCTCGGCGAAGACCTGCGGGCTGGGGCGCGAGGTGGTGACCGGACGGCGCTTCTGGAGTGCCTGGGCCAGGGAGCGGGTGGAGATCTCGGTGCCCTCGTCCAGCGCCTGGTCGCCCAGGACCACGGTCAGCGGCACCGCTGTGATGCCGTGGCGCTCCATCGTCCGCGGCGGCAGGTAGGCCGTTGAATCGGTGACGATCGCGACATGGCGGGACATGAGCTGGAGGTTACCTGCCGTAGCGCCCGGGCGGCAGTCCGGCCTCGCTGACCTGGGCAGACCTTGACCGGATCAAGTGGTGCTCTCGGGACGGGGTTTCTTCTGCCAGGGGTAGGCGGGGCGCCGGCCCGGCGGGGTGATGGCGGGGCGGGCCGGCTCCTGGGCGGCGTCCCGGCGGGGTGGCTCGGGCCAGGTCTGGCCGGGTGTGGCGTCGCCGGTCGCGGGGGCCTCGGGCCAGGGCGGTGGGGCCGGCGTCGGCTCCTGCCTCGTCCAGTGCCGCAGGGCGCCCGCCTCCATGTCGATCTGGGTGCTCAGGGCGTCGAGGTCGTCGTCGGCGAAGCGGCGGGCCCGGTCGCGGGCCGCCCAGCGCAGGGAGTCCGCGGAGGTGACGATGCGCTCGGTGCGCTCGCGCAGGGTGGGCAGCCGCTCGGCGAGCGCGGTGCGGTCCGGCTCGGACTCCAGGCGCTTGAGCTCGTCGTCGAGTTCGTGTCCGTGTGCGCTGAGGCGTTTGAAGAGGGCCAGGGATTCCTTGAGCGACTCGTCCTCGCTCACGCCCGCGTGCAGCGCGTCCTGCGTGGCGCGCATGGACGTGCGCAGTTTCAGGCGCAGTTGGGCCAGTTCGCCGGCGGCGCCGGGCTGGGCGAAGGACTTGGCCCGCAGCGTGTGGTCCTCGACCGTGCGCCGGGCCTGCGTGAGGGTGCGGTCCACGCCGCGCTTGGCGGCACCGACGACCTTCACCGTGGCGTAGGCGCCGAGCGCCAGGAAGAGCACGAACAGCAGGGCGAACACTGCGATCACCGCTTCCACTGCACTCCCCTTCCGGCCGCTCACGGCACGCGCCGCGCCGCTCTCCACGGTAAACGAGACGGGCAGGCCCGGAGTTCCAGAAAAACCCCGAACCTGCCCGTAGGGGACTACCCCGAGGCCCACGCCCCGGACCGACCAGCGACCACGACCTCACCCGGAGGACGACCACGGCCTCACCCGGAGGACGACCCACGCGCCGCCCCGAATTCGCCTACCGCTACCTCGGAAGACCACGACCCGCCCCGAAGACGCCTACCGCTACCCCGGAGGACCACACGCCCCGCCCCGAAGACGCCTACCGCTACCCCGGAAGACGACCACGACCCGCCCGCGAACGCGCCCACGCCCCGTCTCCCCGGCAGGCGCCCGTCGTCCACCGCCGCAGCCTCGCCCGGCAGCCGGACCCTGGTCCGTCCGCCCCTAGG
>NZ_JBTWMV010000086.1:0-19402 GCF_054850255.1 Streptomyces sp. 7R007
CCGACGCCGTTGTTCTTGATGCCCGAGCGGCCGAAGGTGCTCTTGTAGAAGTCCCAGGTGACCGCGGCGCCGTAGTGGGCGTCCGCGCCCGCCGTCGCCGCGTTCGACGTCGTGCCGTTGCCCCAGGTGTTGCCGGACTGCGAGAACAGCGTGCCGGTGCCCGAGGTGCCGTGGTTGAGGTTGTACGTCTTGTGGTTGCCGCGGTCGCCGTCGGTCAGGTTGTACGTCGAGCCCGACTGGGTCGTCGTCAGGGAGACCTGGCCGCTGTACTGGGTGTTGCCCACGCCGGTCGCGTTCTCGACGCCCTGGTACTCGTAGAGCTTCTTGCCGGTGGCCGCGTCGGTGACGACGTGCAGCTGGTTCGGGGTGCCGTCGTCCTGGAGGCCGCCGACGACGGTCTCGTAGGCGAGGACGGGCCTGCCGCTCGCCGCCCAGATCACCTTGCGGGCGCCGTCGGCGCTCGCCTTGGTCCCGCCGAGCGCCTTCGCCCGCTGGACGCCCTGCTTCTCGGCGGCGGCCACGCTGACGGACGGGGTCAGGTCGGCGACCTTGACGGCCGCGTCGGTCGCCTTGACGACGCGTTGCGTGGCGCCGGACTTGGCGGTGTCGACGATCAGGTCGCCGCCGAGGACCGGGAGGCCGTCGTACGTGCGCTCGTAGCGGGTGTGCAGGGTGCCGTCGGCGTCCTTGACGACGTCCCGGGCGACGAGCTTCTCCTTGGCGCCGAGGCCGATGTCGCGGGCGGTCCGGACGCGGGCCGCGTCGGCGTCGCGCAGCAGCTCGGCGCGCTGCGAGGGGGTGAGCCGGACGGCGGTGTGTGCCTTGTCGGCGGCGGGGCGGGCGGGCGCGGCGGTGGCGGCGCCCGACTGGATCGCCGCGGCCAGCAGGGCGGTGACGCCGGCGACGGCGAGGGTGTGGGAGGTGCGTCTGCGCGAGGAATTGCTTCTCAACACTGACTCCTTCTGAGTGGCCACGGGTCACGCGGCCAGGGGAGATCACAGCGGTGAAACTGTGGGGTTGCTGTGAAGCGACTGTGGGAAGAGTGGCAGCGCTCACGTTTTCTGTCAGGAGCGCGTCACGAAGTTGGCCGGAAATGGTTCGTTGTCCGGATGTTCATGTTCGGTATGCGGACATATTAGGAGGATCGCGAGCCCGCGCGCCGCGCTACGACGGCTCCCCGTGCCACGTCCGCCACAGCGCCGCGTACGCCCCGCCCGCCGCCACCAGCTCGTCGTGCGTGCCGAGTTCGGTGAGCCGCCCGTCCTCCATGACCGCCACCCGGTCCGCGTCGTGGGCGGTGTGCAGCCGGTGGGCGATGGCGATGACGGTGCGGTCTTCGAGTACGGCGGCCAGCGCGCGCTCGGTGTGCCGGGCGGTCGCCGGGTCGAGCAGCGCCGTCGCCTCGTCGAGGATCAGCGTGTGCGGGTCGGCCAGCACCACGCGCGCCAGCGCGAGTTGCTGGGCCTGCGGGCCGTCGGGACGGAAACCGCCCTCGCCCAGACGGCAGTCGAGCCCGTCCGGCAGCTCGCGCACCCAGCCGTCCGCGCCGACCGCCGCCAGCGCCGCCCACAACCGCTCGTCACCGGCCGCCTGTTCGGCGATGAGGAGGTTCTCGCGCACCGTGCCGAGGAAGACGTGATGCTCCTGGGTGACCAGCACCACCTGCCGGCGCAGCTGCTCGGGACCCAGCGCCACCACGGGCACCCCGCCGACCGTGACCGAACCCGCGCTCGGCGCGTCCACGCCCGCGAGCAGCCGGCTCAGCGTGGTCTTCCCCGCGCCGGACGGCCCCACCACCGCCAGCCGCTCCCCGGGACGGACGGTCAGGTCCACCCCGCGCAGCACCTCGCCGCCGCGGTCGTAGGCGTACCGCACCCCGGTCACGTCGATGCGGTCGCCGGCCGGGACGGGCACGTCGGCCCGCTCCGCCCGCGGCGCCCGGGCCAGGCCCTCGACACGGGCGAACGAGGCGCCGCTGCTCTGCAGTTGCTCGATCCGCATCAGCACCTCGTCGAGCGGCCCGCTCATCCGCTGCAGGTACAGGGCCGCCGCCACGACCGCGCCCAGGCTCAGCGTGCCGTGCTGGTGCAGGGCCCCGCCGACCAGCAGGACCGCGGCCACGGGGACGAGGTAGGAGATCTCCACCGCCGGGAAGAACACGGTGCGCAGGAACAGCGTGTACAGCCGGGTGCGCCGCGAGGTCTCCAGCGCGTCCCGGGAGGCGGCGACGCGGCGCCGCTCCAGGCGCAGCGCCTCGACCGTCCGCGCGCCGGACGCGGTCGCCGCGAGGATCTCGGCGACGTCCGAGGTGGCGGCGCCCTCGGCGAGGTAGCCGTCCCGGGCGCGGCGCAGGTACCAGCGCAGCGCACACCAGATGCCGGCCGGCCCCAGCAGGCCGCACGCGCCGAGCAGCGGGGAGAGCGCGAAGACCGCGCCGAGCAGGAACAGCACCTGCACGGTGTTGATGAGCAGCTCCGGGCCGACGTCGCGCAGCGTCGTGCCGACCGTCGCCACGTCGGCCGTGCCGCGCGCCGTCAGATCGCCGGTGCCGGCCCGTTCCACGGCGGAGGCGGGCAGGGCGAGGACGCGGTCGACGAACTCCTCGCGCACCCGGGCGAGCGTGCGCTCGCCGAAGCGGTGTCCGGTGTAGCGGGCCCAGCGGGCGAGCAGGAGCTGGGCCAGCGCGCAGGCCAGGATCCACAGCGCGAGCCGGTCGACGGCGCCGACGCCCGCGCCGCGCTGCACCTCGTCGACGATGCGGCCCACCAGCCAGGGGCCGGCCAGGCCGGCCGCGGCGGCGAGGGCGTTGAGGGCGAGCACGGCGGTGAAGGCGCGGGCGTCGGCCCGCGCGAGGCGCGCCATCGCCCGGCGTACGTCGGCGGGCTCGGCGACGGGGAGGCGGCCGGGGGGCGGGGTGGTCACCGGGCGATCTCCTCGGCGTCGCGTGCGACCAGTGACCGGTAGCCGGGGGCGCGCTTGAGGAGTTCGGCGTGCGTGCCCACCGCGGCGACCTTGCCCTCGACGAGGAAGCAGACCGTGTCCGCGCGGTCCAGGACGAGGGGGGAGGTGGTGGTGACGACGGTCGTACGGCCCTTCCGGGCGGCCGCGAGGCGTTCGGCGACGCGGGCTTCCGTGTGGGCGTCCAGGGCGGAGGTGGGTTCTACGGCGAGGAGGACGTCCGGGTCGGCGAGCAGAGCTCTGACCAGGCGGATGCGTTGGCGCTGGCCGCCGGAGAGGTTGCGGGCCTGGGCGTCCATGGGGGAGTCGAGGCCGTGCGGGAGGGCCTGGACGATGTCGTCCGCGACGGCCGTGCGGAGCGCGTGGGATTCCGCCTCGGACGGTTGTTCGGCGAGCGCGACATCGATGTGGTCGCTCGCGCCCGCGCGGTGGCAGCCGCACATCGGATCCGGCCCCGCGCCCCTGAAGGGCGTCTCCCGCGCGTCGATCATCTCGCGCAGTGTGCCCGCGAACAGGTCCGCCTCGTGGTCCGCGACCAGGATGTGCTTTCTGATCTGGGGGAGCGCGATGTCGGCCAAGGGGACGTCGCCCCACGTTGCCGCCGACGGCGTGTAGCCGCCCAGGCGGTCGATCACCGTCGTCGCGTCCGCCGGGCGGGCGCAGGCCAGGGCCGTCAGGCGGCCCGGGAGCACGCGTACTCCCGACTCCGGGTCGTACAGGGCCGACGGCTCCGCGGGAGCGTCCCGCGTGCCCGTGTCGGGCAGGGGCTCCAGGCGCAGGAACCGTACGACCCGGCGGGCGGAGACCAGGCCGCGGCTGATCTGGTAGCCGCACTCCACCCAGAAGGCCACCGGGCCCACCAGGACCGCCACATAGCCGTAGACCGACACCAACTCGCCGATGCTGATGGTCCCTTGGGCGGCCAGGCGGGCCGCCAGCCAGGTCACCACCGCCAGGAACAGCGTCGGCAGGCCGATGCCGAGGGCCTGCACCCAGCTGGTGACCGCCCCGACCCGGTAGCCCTGGCGGCGCAGTCGCTGCGAGTCGCGGTGGAAGGCGTCGGCGAACAGGCCCTTGCCGCCGAGGCCGTTGAGGACGCGCAGGCCGCCCGCGAGGTCGGCGATGCGGGCGGTGAGCACGCTCTGCCGTTCCCGGTACTCGGTCTCCGTGCCCTGCAGCCGGGTCAGGAGCGGGCCGACCAGGACGACGATGGTCGGGATTCCGAGCAGGACGACCGCGGCGATCAGCGGGGAGACGGCCAGCAGCAGACCCGCCACCACCAGGTAGGCGACCACCGCGCCGACGCCGGGGCCGACCACCGTGAGGGACTGGCTGATGATCTGGACGTCCCCCACCCCGATGGTGACGACCTCGCCGGCGCCGACCCGGCGCGGCAGCGCGGCCCCCAGCCGCACCGCGTGTCCGACGATCACCTTCACCGTGCGGAAGTTGGCGTCCATCCGCACCCGCGTCATCGTGCGGTGCCGCATGATGCTCAGCCAGGAGTTGAACACGCCGACGCCGAAGAGCGCCGCGGTCCAGCCCGCCAGCGCCGGGTAGTCGCCGGGCTGGAGGCCCTCGTCGATCGCCCGGGAGAGCAGGTACGGCGTCGCCGCCAGCAGCACCATCCACACACTGCCCAGCAGCGCCCCGGCCAGGGACCGGCCGGGCTGGCAGCGCACCAGCCACCACAGGTAGCGGGCGCCGCCCCGGCGGTCGGGCTCGCCCGGATCCTCGTAGGCGTCGATCACGCCAGGCTGTCCTTCCACGCCTGGTGCAGGTCCGCGAACCGCCCTGTGCCCGCGATGAGTTCGGCCGGGGTGCCGTCCTCGACGATCCGGCCGTGCTCCATGACCAGCACCCGGTCCGCGATCTCCACCGTCGACAGGCGGTGGGCGATGACGACCGCCGTACGGCCGTGCAGCACCGTCGCCATCGCCCGCTGCACGGCCCGTTCGCCGGGGATGTCGAGGGAGCTGGTCGCCTCGTCGAGGATCAGCACCGCCGGATCGGCGAGCAACGCCCGCGCGAAGGCGACGAGTTGCCGCTGCCCGGCCGAGATGCGGCCGCCGCGCTTGCGCACGTCCGTGTCGTAGCCGTCGGGCAGGGCCTCGATGAAGTCGTGCGCGCCGATCGCCTTCGCGGCCTGCTCGATCTGCTCGCGGCTCGCGTCGGGGCGGCCGATGGCGATGTTCTCGGCGACCGTGCCGGAGAACAGGAACGCCTCCTGCGTCACCATGACCACCCCGCGCCGCAGTTCGGGCACCGACAGCTCGCGCAGGTCGACGCCGTCGAGCAGGACGCGGCCGTCCGAGGGGTCGTAGAACCGGGCGAGCAGTTTCGCCAGCGTCGACTTGCCCGCGCCGGTCGAGCCGACGACCGCGACGGTCTGACCGGCCGGGAGGGTGAGGTCGAAGCGGGGCAGGACCTCGCCGCCGGTGCGGTAGGCGAAGCGGACGCCGTCGAAGACGACCTCGCGCCCGGGGTGCTCGCTCGCCAGGGCGGGCAGGGAGACGGGGGCCGACGGCTCGGGGACGGAGGGGGTCTGCGCGAGCAGGCCCGCGATCTTCTCCAGGGAGGCCGCCGCCGAGTGGTAGGAGTTGAGGAACATGCCGAGCCGGTCGATGGGGTCGTACAGGCGCCGCAGGTACAGGACGGCCGCGGCCAGCACGCCCAGCTCCAGCGAGCCGCCCGCCACCCGGTAGGCGCCCCACAGCACGATGACCGCCACCGCCGTGTTGGCGACCAGCCGGGAACTGACGACGTAACGGGCCATCTCCAGCAGCGAGTCGCCGTTGGTGCGCTCGTGCCGCCGGTTCAGGACGCGGAAGTCGGCGTCGTTGGCGGCCTCGCGGCGGAAGGCGCGCACCGGCCGGATGCCGTTCATCGTCTCGACGAACTTCACGATGACGGCCGCGATGGCGGTCGAGCGGGCCCGGAACACCTCCCCGGCGCGCCGCCGGTAGCCCCGTACGAGGAGGTGGAGCGGCACGAAGGACGCCACCGCGACCGCGCCGAGGCCCAGGTCCAGCCAGAGCAGCATCGCCGAGATGTAGAGGAAGGAGAGGACGACCGTGACGAGTTCCTGCAGGCCCTCGTTCAGCAGCTCGCGCAGCGACTCCACGTCCGTGGTGGAGCGCGAGATCAGCCGGCCGCTCGTGTACCGCTCGTGGAAGTCGATGCTGAGCGCCTGCGCGTGGCGGAAGATGCGGCCGCGCAGGTCCAGCAGCACGTCCTGGTTGACGCGGGCGGCGGCGACGACGAACGCGTACTGCAGGCCGCCGGAGACCACCGCGCACAGCAGGTAGGCCACGCCCACCGCGATCAGCGGACCGTGGTCGTCGCGCCGGAACGCCGGTACGGCGCTGTCGATCGCGTACGCCACCAGCAGCGGGCCCGCCTGGACCGCCGCCTGCTGGAGCAGCAGCAGGAGCGTGGTGACGGCGACGCGGGACTTCATGGGCGCGAGCAGGGAGCGCAACAGGGCTCCGGTGGCGCCCGGGGGAGTGGGCAGGACGTCCCGGTCGAAGGGGTCGCCGGCGCTGTGGGGGCGGGGCAGGTCCTCGTCGTCCGTGGGGGGCGCGGACGTGGTGGGGGCCGTCATCGGTCGTCCTCCGCTTCCCCGGTGCCGGACATCAGATGGGCGTACTCGGCGTTCGTGCGCAGCAGTTCCTGGTGGGTGCCGACGGCGGTGATCCGGCCGCCGGAGAGCAGGGCGACGCGGTCCGCGAGCAGGACGGTGGAGGGGCGGTGGGCCACGATGAGGGCGGTGGTCTCCGCGAGGACGTCCCGCAGGGCCGCCTCGACCGCGGCCTCGGTGTGCACGTCCAGCGCGGACAGCGGGTCGTCCAGCACCAGGAACCGCGGCCTGCCGACGACGGCCCGGGCCAGGGCGAGGCGCTGGCGCTGGCCGCCGGACAGGCTCAGGCCCTGCTCGCCGACCTGGGTCGCGGTGCCCTGCGGGAGCGCGTGCGCGAAGTCGGCCTGGGCGACGGCCAGGGCGCGGTTCAGCTCGGCGTCGCCCGCGGAGTCGGCGGCGCCCATGAGGACGTTCTCGCCGACGGTGGCGGAGAAGAGGGTGGGCTCCTCGAAGGCCACCGCCACCTTGGCGCGCAGCTCCTCGCGGGGCATGGCGGTGATGTCCTCGCCGTCCAGGGTGATCCGGCCGGAGGTCACCTCGTGGAGGCGGGGGACGAGCGCGGTGAGCGTCGTCTTGCCGCTGCCGGTGGCGCCGACCAGGGCCATCGACTCGCCGGGGCGGATGTGGAGGTCGATGCGGTCGAGGACGGGAGGGGAGCCGGCGGGGGCGTCGGGGTAGCGGAACCGGACGCCGTGGAAGCGCAGTCCGCTGTCGTCCGTCCTGGCGGCCCGCCCGACCGCCTCCGATTCCGGCTCGGCGTCCATCACCTCGAAGTACCGCTCCGTCGCCGTCGCCGCCTCCTGGCTCATCGCCAGCAGGAAGCCGATGGAGTCCACCGGCCAGCGCAGCGCGAGCGCCGTCGACAGGAAGGCGACCAGCGTGCCCGCGGACAGCGAGCCGTCCGCCACCTGGACGGCGCCGAGCACCAGCGCCGCCCCGATCGCCACCTCGGGCAGGGTCACGATGACGCCCCAGATCGCCGCGAGCAGCCGGGCCTTGGCCAGCTCCGTCCCGCGCAGCGTCCGCGACAGCTCCCGGAACGCCCGCGCCTGTGAACGGTGACGCCCGAACCCCTTGATGATCCGGATGCCGAGCACGCTCTCCTCGACGACCGTCGTCAGGTCGCCGACCTGGTCCTGGGCGAGCCGCGCCACATCGGCGTACCGCTTCTCGAAGATCACGCAGGTGACGACGACGGGGATGGCCGGGCCCAGGATCACCAGGCCCAGGGTCCAGTCCTGCAGCAGCATGATCGTCACGCCGACCAGGATCGTCACGCCGTTGACCAGCAGGAACGTCAGCGGGAAGGCGAGGAACATGCGCAGCAGCATCAGGTCCGTGGTGCCCCGCGACAGCAGCTGGCCGGACGCCCAGCGGTCGTGGAAGGCCACCGGCAGCCGTTGCAGGTGCCGGTAGAGATCCGCCCGCATCTCCGCCTCGACATGCGACAGCGGACGCGCCACCAGCCAGCGCCGCAGCCCGAACAGCAGCGCCTCGGCGCACCCGAGCAGCAGCAGGTACAGCGCGCCGAGCCACACCCCGCCCGGGTCCCGGTCGGCGACCGGCCCGTCCACCATCCACTTCAGCACGAGCGGGATCACCAGTCCCACACAGGAGGCGACGACCGCGACGGCCGCGGCCGTCAACAGCCGCACCCGCACCGGCCGCACGTACGGCCACAGGCGCAGCAGGCTGCGGACGGCCGACCTGTCCTTGGTGGTTGCACGTGTCGTGGGCATCAGCAGTGAGCCTACGGATCGGCACTGACAACGCCCACCGAGTTTTGGCCGGACCGGGCTCGGACGCTGGTCCTACGACCTGGGGGTACCCCCGGGTTCGGGGGGTCGTACCGGCGCATCAACCGATCGGCTGATGCCGGGTCGAGCGCGACGGCCGATGTGGCCGCGGGCGGCCCTGGGCGACGCTGCTGCCATGACCGTCATCGAAGTCACCGACCTGCGCAAGAGCTACGGCGGCCGGACCGTCGTGGACGGCGTCTCCTTCGCCGTCGAGGAGGGCGAGATCTTCGGCATCCTCGGCCCCAACGGCGCCGGCAAGACCACCACCGTCGAGTGCGTCGAGGGGCTGCGGGTCCCCGACGGCGGCCGGGTCCGGGTCACCGGCCTCGACCCCGTCGCCGACCACGCGCGCGTGGCCCGCGTACTCGGCGCCCAGCTCCAGGAGAGCGAACTTCAGCCCAAACTCACCGTCCGGGAGGCCCTGGAGCTGTACGCCTCCTTCTACCCGCACCCGCTCGACTGGGCGCCGCTCGCCGAGCGCCTCGGCCTCACCCCGAAGCTCACCACCCGGTTCGCCAAGCTGTCGGGCGGTCAGAAACAACGTCTGTTCATCGCCCTGGCGCTGATCGGCAACCCCCGTGTCGTCGTCCTCGACGAGCTCACCACCGGCCTGGACCCGCGGGCCCGCCGGGACACCTGGCAGCTCATCGAGGACGTCCGGGCGAGCGGAGTGACGGTCCTGCTGGTCACCCACTTCATGGAGGAGGCGCAGCGGCTGTGCGACCGGATCGCGGTGATCGACAAGGGGCGGGTGGCCGCCCTGGACACCCCGGCCGGGCTCATCCGCCGCTCGGCGGGCGCCACCGTCATCAGCTTCACCCCCTCCGCCCCGCTGGACGACCACGACCTCGCCGGCCTGCCGGCCCTCGCCTCCGTCGAGCGCAAGGACGGCCGCGTCACGCTCGCCGGCACCGACGAGACCGTCAACGCCGTCATCACCCTGCTCGCCCGCCACCACATCACCGCCCACCAACTGCGCGTCGTGGACGCCACGCTCGACGACGCCTTCCTCGACCTGACGAAGGCCGGCACGAAGGAGGCAGCGGCATGAGCACCGCCGTACTGAGGACCGAGGTCCGGCTCTTCCGCCGGGAACCCGGCGCCATCTTCTGGATCCTGCTCTTCCCGACCCTGCTGCTGGTGATCCTCGGCTCCATCCCGGGCTTCCGCGAGCACCAGAGCGACCTCGGCGGACTGCGCACCATCGACGTCTACGTCCCGGTCGCCGTCCTGCTCGGCCTGATCGTCGGCGGTCTGCAGTCCATGCCGCAGACCCTCACCGGCTACCGGGAGCGCGGCATCCTGCGCCGGATGGCGACCACGCCGGTCCGCCCGTCCGCCCTGCTGTCCGCGCAGATGGCGGTGTACGGCGGCGCCGCCCTCGCGTCGGCGCTGCTCGCCCTCGCGGTCGGCCGGCTCGGTTTCGCCGTACGACTGCCCCGGCAGCCCCTCGGATACGGCCTCGCGCTCGTCCTCGCCGTGCTGGCCGCGCTCGCTCTCGGATCGGTGGTGTCGGCGCTGTCCCGTACGACGAAGATCGCCGGCGCGATCGGATCGGCCGTGTTCTTCCCGGCGATGTTCTGCGCGGGGGTGTGGCTGCCGGTGCAGTCCATGCCGCACCTGATGGGCAGGATCGTCGGGTACACCCCCTTCGGAGCGGCCGCGCAGGCGCTGAACCAGGCGGCCGCCGGGCACTGGCCGGGGTGGGGTCACCTGGGAGTGCTGGTGGTGTGGATCCTGCTGCTGACCGGCGCCGCCGGCCGCTGGTTCCGCTGGGAGTAGGGACGGCGCCGTGCAGACTGGGGACATGACCGCGAGGGACAGCCAGATCGAGCGGCGCTGGGACCAGTTGCACACGTGGGGGCCCTACGCCCTGCTCGCCGCCGGTCTCGGCCCCGCGCTCGCCATGGCCGACCCGCAGGCCCACCCGGTCAGGTGGTACACCGGCTGGGCCCTGGTCGGCTGCGCGGTCGCCCTCCAGCTGCTGTGGCACGGCCACCGGCTCCGCCGGCCCGACCGGGCCCGCACCCCGTCCCGGCCCGGCACCGTGTACTACGTCGTCCGGTGGGCCCTCGCCTTCGCGCTCACCTGGCTCAACCCGTTCTTCGCGTTCTACGCCGCCAGCGGCTACATGGACGCCGACGAGACGATCCCGGGCAGCAGGTGGCAGCGGCTCGGTCTGTTCGCGAGCGCGATCACGGTGGCCGCGGCGCAGGCCGGCGGGATGCCGTTCACCAGCGGGCTCCAGTGGGTGGTGTTCGCCGCGCTCCTGGTCTGCAACTCCGGCCTGCAGATGGTGATCGCCCACCTCACCACCCAGGAGACACAGCGCTCCCTGGAGCGCAAGGAGACCATCGCCGAACTGGAGCGCACCAACGCGGCGTTGCAGCAGGCCCTCGACGAGAACGCCGCCCTGCACGCCCAACTCCTCGTCCAGGCACGGGAGGCCGGCGTCGCCGACGAGCGCCGGCGGCTCGCCGCCGAGATCCACGACACCATCGCCCAGGGCCTGACCGGCATCATCGCCCAGCTCCAGGTCGTCGCGAACACCGCCGACCAGACGCTGGCCCGCGCACGCGTCGGACGCGCCATGGACCTGGCCCGGCACAGCCTCGGCGAGGCCCGCCGCTCCGTGCACAACCTGGCGCCGGTCGCGCTGGAGCACGACGGGCTGCCCGAGGCGCTGAAGAAGACGGTCACCGAATGGGGCGAACGCACCGGCGTCCGGGCCGAGTTCACCGTCACCGGCACCGCGGAGCAACTCCACGAGGAGGTCGCCGCCACCCTCCTGCGCATCGTCCAGGAGGCCCTGTCCAACGCCGCCCGCCACGCGCACGCCTCCCGCGTCGGCGTCACCCTCTCCTTCCTCGGCGACGAGGTCATCCTCGACATCCGCGACGACGGCCGCGGCTTCGACCCCCTCGCCGTCCCCGAGCGCACCGGCGCCGGCGGCTTCGGCCTGGACGGCATGCGGGCCCGCGCCGAACGCATCGCCGGCTCCCTCACCGTCGAGTCCGAACCGGGGCACGGCACGGCGCTGTCGGCTCGCGTACCGTTGGTCCGCCATGACCAGTGAAGCCCCGATCTCCCTGCTGATCGTCGACGACCATCCCGTCGTACGGGACGGTCTGCGCGGCATGTTCGAGTCCGCGGCCGGCTTCCGGGTGCTGGGCGAGGCGGCGAACGGCGCCGAGGCCGTCGAGCGGGCCGCCGCACTCGACCCGGACGTGGTCCTCATGGACCTGCGCATGCCGGGCGGCGGCGGGGTCGACGCCATCCGGGAGCTGACCCGCCGGTCCGCGCGTGCCAGGGTGCTCGTGCTGACGACGTACGACACCGACTCCGACACGCTCCCGGCGATCGAGGCCGGCGCCACGGGCTACCTGCTCAAGGACGCCCCGCGCGAGGAGCTGTTCACCGCGGTGCGGGCCGCCGCCGAGGGCCGTACGGTGCTGTCGCCGGCCGTCGCCTCCCGGCTGGTGTCGGCGGTGCGCGCCCCCGGCAACGAGCCGCTGTCCGCGCGGGAACGCGAGGTCCTCGCCCTGGTCGCCAGGGGCACCTCCAACCGGGAGATCGCCCGCGAACTGTTCATCAGCGAGGCGACCGTGAAGACCCACCTCACCCACCTGTACGCCAAGCTGGGCGTGAGCGACCGGGCGGCGGCGGTGGCGACGGCGTACCAGCGGGGAATCCTCGGCTAGCCGGCGCCGCTCACCCCGCCACCCTGAGCAGCAGCACCGCCCGGGCCGGGACCGTCACCGCCGTCCCCGCCCGGTGCTCCACGTCCGGTGCCTCCGACTGCTCCTCCCGCGAGGTGTCGACGACCACCTCGTACCGCTCCGCCCACGGCGGCCCCGGCAGCACGAAGCTCACCGGACGGTCCCCGGCGTGCAGGACGGCGAGGAAGCTGTCGTCGAGGATCGGGGCGCCCCGCTCGTCGCGGCCCGGGATGTCCCGTCCGGAGAGGTACATGCCGAGCGTGGCGGCGGGCGCGTACCAGTCCCGTTCCGTCATCTCCGTGCCGCGCGAGGTGAACCAGGCGAGGTCGCGCAGGCCGTCGGCGGAGTGGGCGCGGCCCGAGAAGAAGGCGCGGCGGCGCAGCACCGGATGCCGGTGGCGCAGGGCGATCAGCCGGGCGGTGAGGTCGAACAGGGCCCGCCAGCCGGGCTCGTTCAGCTGGCTCCAGTCCAGCCAGCTGATCTCGTTGTCCTGGCAGTAGGCGTTGTTGTTGCCGCGCTGGGTGCGGCCGAGCTCGTCGCCGGCGACCAGCATCGGCACCCCCGTCGACAGCAGCAGGGTGGTCAGCAGGTTGCGCAACTGCCGCCGCCTGAGCGCCCGTACCCGTTCGTCGGCCGTCTCCCCCTCCGCCCCGCAGTTCCACGCGCGGTTGTCGTCGGTGCCGTCCCGGTTGCCCTCGCCGTTGGCCTCGTTGTGCTTGCGTTCGTACGACACCAGGTCGCGCAGGGTGAAACCGTCGTGCGCGGTGATGAAGTTGACCGAGGCGTACGGGCGCCGGCCGCCCCAGGCGTACAGGTCGCTGGAGCCCGACAGGCGGTAGCCCAGGTCCCGTACGTCGGGCAGCGCGCCGCGCCAGAAGTCCCGTACGGCGTTGCGGTAGCGGTCGTTCCACTCCGTCCACAGCGGTGGGAAGGCGCCCACCTGGTAGCCGCCCGAGCCCACGTCCCACGGCTCGGCGATCAGCTTCACGCGCCGCAGCACCGGGTCCTGGGCGATGACCGCGAGGAACGGCGAGAGCATGTCGACGTCGTGCATGGAGCGGGCCAGCGCGGCGGCCAGGTCGAAGCGGAAGCCGTCGACGCCCATCTCCGTCACCCAGTAGCGCAGGGAGTCGGTGATCAGGCGCAGCACGTGCGGCTGGACGACGTGCAGGGTGTTGCCGCAGCCGGTGTAGTCGGCGTAGCGGCGGGCGTCGGACTGCAGGCGGTAGTACCCGCGGTTGTCGATGCCCTTCATCGACAGGGTGGGGCCGTACTCGCCCGCCTCCGCCGTGTGGTTGTAGACCACGTCGAGGACGACCTCGATGCCGGCCGCGTGCAGCGCGCGGACCATCCGCTTGAACTCGCCGACCTGCTGGCCGGTCGTGCCGGCGGCGGCGTACGCGGCGTGCGGGGCGAAGTAGCCGATGGAGTTGTAGCCCCAGTAGTTCTTCAGGCCGCGGCGCAGCAGGTGGTCCTCGTGCGCGAACTGGTGGACCGGCAGCAGCTCGACGGCGGTCACGCCCAGTTTCACCAGGTGCTCGATCGCCGCCGGGTGCGCCAGCCCGGCGTAGGTGCCGCGCAGCTCCTCGGGGATGTCCGGGTGCAGCCGGGTGAAGCCCCGCACGTGGAGTTCGTAGATGACCGAGTCCGCCCACGGGGTCTTCGGGCGGCGGTCGTCGGCCCAGTCGTCGTCATCGTGGACGACGACGCCCTTGGGGACGTACGGCGCCGAGTCCCGGTCGTCGCGCACGGTGTCGGCGACGTGCTGCTGCGGCCAGTCCCGTACGTGCCCGTACACCTCGGGCGGCAGGCTGAACTCGCCGTCCACCGCGCGCGCGTACGGGTCGAGGAGCAGCTTCGCCGGGTTCCAGCGGCCGCCGGTCCACGGGTCCCAGCGGCCGTGCACCCGGAAGCCGTAGCGCTGCCCGGGCATCACGCCCGGCACGAACCCGTGCCAGATCTCGTGCGTCAGCTCGGTCAGCCGGGCGCGCGTCTCCTTGCCGCCGGCGTCGAACAGGCACAGCTCCACCGCCTCCGCCCCGCCCGCCCACAGCGCGAAGTTGGTGCCCGCCACCCCGTCCGGGCCCACCCGGAACCGGGCGCCCAGCGGTGTCGGCGCACCCGGCCACACCGGTACGCCCGGCGTCTTGCGCGGGGCACCGTCGGCCAGGGCGGCGGACCGCCCTTCCGCGGCGGCGGCCACCGCCTCCTGCTCGGCTGCGCTGGACACCTGTCAGCCTCCCACGGCTCATGGAACGGCGTGGAAAAGGGCGTGCGGCGTCCCGGCCACGGCACCCTCTCGTGCTGTCCTCCCCACTGTTCTGCCCAGACCATGCCCCGCACTCACGTTTCCCCAGGACGGGCCGCGTCGTTGGGCAGGCCGTGAGGCATGTACACGGGCGCGCGCGACGCGTCGGGGTCGCGTTGGGTGCCGTGCTGACGTGGGCGGCGCTGCTCGCCGGCTGTACGTCGGGCGGCGGGGGGATGGACGAGGTGCTGGGCAAGGGCCCGGCCCCCGGGGACGTCATCCGCATCTCGCCGGACGACGGCAGCAGGGACGTGCGGCCCGGCCGGCGGCTGGTGGTGCGGGTGCCCAGCGGGCGCCTGGAGTCGGTGAAGGTGGTCAGGGAGCAGGACGCGCAGGAGTCCGAGGTCGCCGGGCACCTCTCCGACGACGGCCTGCGCTGGGAGCCCGACGACGACCGGCTCGCGCTGGCCGCCCGCTACACGGTCGACGCGGTGGCCCTCGACGGCCACGGCCGCAGGTCCGCCCGGCACGCCACCTTCACGACGTACGTCCCCGAGGAACGCTTCATCGCGTACGTCACCCCCGAGAACCGCGCCACGGTCGGCACCGGGATGATCGTCTCCCTGGAGTTCAACCGCGAGGTCGCGAACCGGGCGGCCGTCGAACGCGCCGTCCAGGTCACCGCCCGCCCCGCCGTCGAGATCCGGCCGCACTGGTTCGGCCGGGACCGCCTGGACTTCCGCCCCGAGCACTACTGGAGACCCGGCACCCGGGTCACCGTCGCCCTGCGCCTGCGGGACGTCGAAGCGGCGCCCGGCGTCTACGGACTTCAGTACAAGGCGTTCTCCTTCACCGTCGGCCGCAGTCAGGTCTCCCTGGTCGACGCGGCCCGGCACACCATGGAGGTGCGCCGGGACGGCGAGCTGCTCGCCACCGTGCCCGTCACCGCGGGCGCCCCCAAGACCACCACGTACAACGGCAAGATGGTGATCTCGGAGATGCTGGAGGTCACCCGCATGAACAGCCGCACGGTCGGCTTCGGCGGCGAGTACGACATCCCGGACGTCCCGCACGCCCTGCGCCTGACCGACTCCGGCACCTTCGTCCACGGCAACTACTGGGCGCCCGACGCCCCCGGGCACGTCAACGTCAGCCACGGCTGCGTGGGCCTGAGGGACGTCAAGGGCGGGGGTTCCGGCACCCCCGCCGGCTGGTTCTTCGACCGCAGCCTCGTCGGGGACGTCGTCGAGGTCGTGCACAGCAATGACAAAAAGGTCGCTCCTGACAATGGCCTCGGCGGGTGGAACATGGGGTGGAAGGAGTGGAAGGCGGGCGGCGGGCCCGGTCGTTGATGTTGCTACGGAACGGTGACCTTCGACTGACACGATTCTCAAAACCCTGCGGTTAATATGCGCCAATGCGCGCGCACGCCGCGCCGGGGTGGGGCCCGACCAGGCCCGGGAGGGGAGAACGACTTGAACGTGCGACCGATATCGGGGGCGTCGGTTGACGCGCGCGGGAGCGGGGCGGGCCGGCGGGGCGGCCGGGGCCGCAGGGGGACGCTGGCGCTGATATCCGGGGCGCTGCTGCTCGCCGTCACCGCGTGCGGAGGCGGGGACTCCGGGTCGGGGCCGGGGGACGCGAAGGGGAAGGACTCCGGCCGGCAGGAGACCAAGCAGTCCCAGGCCGTCGTCGCCATCGCCCCCAAGGACGGCGCGAAGGCGGTCGACACCGAGGGCGCGCTCAAGGTCACCGCCAGCAAGGGCAGGCTGACCGAGGTGACGGTCAAGGACGCCAAGGGCGGAGCGGTCGCCGGGAAGATCACCGGCGGCGGGACGAGCTGGACGCCGGCCACGCATCTCGCCGCCTCCACCCAGTACACCGTGCACGCGGTCGCCAAGGACTCGGCGGGCCGGGTGGCGGCGGAGGACTCCAGCTTCACCACCCTCACCCCGCAGAACACCTTCGTCGGCTACTTCACCCCCGAGGACGGCTCCACCGTCGGCGTCGGGATGCCGTTCTCGATCCGCTTCACCCGGGGCATCACGCACCCCGAGGACGTCGAGAAGGCCATCAGCATCAAGACCGAGCCGGCCGTCGACGTCGAGGGCCACTGGTTCGGCAACGACCGCCTGGACTTCCGGCCCGAGCAGTACTGGAAGTCCGGCACCAAGGTCACCGTCAAGCTGAACCTCGACGGCGTCGAGGGCCGCCCCGGCGTCTACGGCAAGCAGGCCAAGACGGTCTCCTTCACCATCGGCCGCAACCAGGTGTCGATCGTCGACGCCAGGAAGCACACGATGAAGGTCACCCAGGACGGCAAGGTCGTCAAGACGATCCCGGTCACCACGGGCAAGCCCGGATACGACACCTGGAACGGCCAGATGGTCATGAGCCAGAAGTTCACCGAGACCCGCATGAACAGCGAGACGGTGGGCTACGGCGACGAGTACGACATCAAGGACGTGCCGCACGCCGTCCGCCTGACCGACTCCGGCACCTTCGTCCACGGCAACTACTGGGGCGGCGGCGCCTTCGGCAACTACAACGCCAGCCACGGCTGCATCGGCCTCAGGGACGTGCGCGGCGGCTACGACAGCGGCACTCCGGCGGCCTGGTTCTACAACCACTCGATCATCGGTGACGTGGTGATCGTGAAGAACTCCGACGACCGCACGGTCGACCCGGCCAACGGCCTCAACGGCTGGAACATGTCCTGGAAGGCGTGGACGGCGTAGGCGCCCGCCCGGGCCGCGTGAACGACCGCTAACCTGCGGGGCATGACAGTGACTCTGGAAGCAGCGGACGGCGTGGGGACCCTGCGCCTGGACCGCCCGCCGATGAACGCCCTGGACATCGCCACGCAGGACCGGCTGAAGGAACTGGCGGAGGAGGCCGCGCGCCGTGAGGACGTGCGCGCCGTCGTCCTCTACGGCGGCGAGAAGGTCTTCGCGGCCGGCGCCGACATCAAGGAGATGCAGGCCATGGACCACACGGCCATGGTCCTGCGCGCCCGCGCCCTCCAGGACGCCTTCACGGCGGTGGCCCGCATCCCCAAGCCGGTGGTCGCCGCGGTCACCGGCTACGCGCTCGGCGGCGGCTGCGAACTGGCCCTGTGCGCCGACTACCGCATCGCCGCCGACAACGCCAGGCTCGGCCAGCCGGAGATCCTGCTCGGGCTGATCCCGGGTGCGGGCGGCACCCAGCGGCTGGCCCGGCTGATCGGCCCGTCCCGGGCCAAGGACCTCATCTTCACGGGCCGTATGGTCAAGGCGGACGAGGCGCTGACCCTCGGCCTGGTGGACCGGGTCGTCCCGGCGGCCGACGTGTACACCGAGGCGCACGCCTGGGCGGCGAAGCTCGCGCAGGGGCCGGCGCTCGCGCTGCGCGCCGCGAAGGAGTCGGTCGACACGGGGCTGGAGACGGACATCGAGACCGGCCTCGCGGTCGAACGCACCTGGTTCGCCGGTCTGTTCGCCACCGAGGACCGCGAGCGCGGGATGCGCAGCTTCGTGGAGGAAGGGCCGGGCAAGGCGAAGTTCCTGTGAGGAAAACCTGAAGAAACCGCGCCGATCCTCTTGCAATTGACGCGGTGTCTGATGAGGGGTCCCTCGATGGGGCGGTTTATGGGAGCCTTAACACACCCTTAAGTCTGCCTTGTCGAGGGAGACCGTCGATTGCCTCCAGCAGAGCCGTCACCGCAGGCCAGACGGGCTGTAGACGCCCCCGAACTGCCGTTGGCATATGCCGAACGGCCCATTCGGAACGATGGATTCCGGGGGGCGTATTCCTCCGGAACGGCCCCGGAGGGCGCCGGGGGCGGCCATGATGGGGGCATGGCGGGGCTGGAGGGCATCGAACAGCCGCGGGGACCGGGCCGTACCACGGCGGCGCGCTGGTCGCCGGCGGTGGAGGACGAACGAGCGCTCAGGGCGCTGGAGTTGTTCGGCAATCCGACCGAGGCCGAGGTCCCGCTCCCGTCCCGTCCCGAGTCCGCGGCCACCGCGCGCCGGCTCGCCCAGGTCGTGGTCCTGCGCCACTGGGGACTGAGCCCCAAGATGACCGAGGACGCCGTCCTGCTCGTCTCCGAACTGGTCGGCAACGCCGTACGTCACACCGGTGCGCGTACCTTCGGCCTGCGGATGCGGCGGCTGCGCGGCCGGATCCGCATCGAGGTCCGCGATCCCTCCCGCGGGCTGCCCTGTCTGATGCCGGTTCAGGAGACGGACATCAGCGGGCGGGGGCTGTTCCTGGTCGACAAGCTGTCCGACCGGTGGGGCGTGGACCTGCTGCCGCGCGGCAAGACGACGTGGTTCGAGATGCGGGTCGCCGACCGCTGACCGAACACGCGACCCGCTAGTGGCTCAATCGGGTTAATCGGCGGTTTTCTTACCCAACGCCCCTTAAATGGTGCGAGTGACCCCGACCGACCGT
Organism: Streptomyces sp. 7R007; assembly: GCF_054850255.1. Taxonomy (NCBI): domain Bacteria; kingdom Bacillati; phylum Actinomycetota; class Actinomycetes; order Kitasatosporales; family Streptomycetaceae; genus Streptomyces; species Streptomyces sp. 7R007. Next base: position 18,799 of record NZ_JBTWMV010000086.1, read on the forward strand.
CGCACGGCCCTGCGCACGGGTGCCGGCCTGCTCGCCGCCGGCACCCTCGCCGCCGGATGTGCCCCGCACGGCGCCGTCGCCCATCCCGCCCCCACCGCACATCCCTCCGCGCCCCCCTCCACACCGGCCCCCGCCCCCCGCCGCCTGTCCGGCCTGCCCGCCCAGCTCACCCACGGCCCCCGCACCCGCCCCCGCGTCGCCCTCACCTTCCACGGCCAGGGCGACCCCGCCCTCGCCCGCGCCCTGCTGACCGAGGCCGAGAGGCACGGCGCCCGGCTCACCGTGCTCGCCGTCGGAAGCTGGCTCGACCAGCACCCGGAGATGGCCCGCCGCATCCTCGACGGCGGCCACGACCTGGGCAACCACACCCAGCGGCACCTGGCCGTCAACGCCATGTCCGAGGCCGACGCCCGGGCCGAGATCACCGCCTGCGCCGACCGGCTCCGGCGCCTGACCGGCTCGATCGGCACCTGGTTCCGCCCCTCGCGCGCCCCGCGGGCCTCCGCGCTCGTCACCCGCCTGGCCCGCGAGGCCGGCTACCCGCACGTGCTGTCGTACGACGTCGACTCGCTGGACTACACCTCGCCCGGCGCCCCCGCCGTCA
>NZ_JBTWMV010000087.1:0-18746 GCF_054850255.1 Streptomyces sp. 7R007
ACCCTCCTTCGCCACCGACTCGTCGTGCCGCTCGCGCAGCCCGTCGATGTGCACGGCGAAGGCGAAATAGGGGGAGGGCTTGAACTTGTCCATCTTCTTGCGCAGCAGCATGGCGTTGGTGCAGAGGAACACGTATTTCCTCTTCGCCACCAACTGCCGCACGATCTCATCGATCTGAGGGTGCATCAGCGGCTCGCCGCCGGCGATGGACACCATCGGCGCACCGGACTCGAGCACCGCCCCCACGGCCTGCGCGACCGGCATGCGCTGCTTGAGCACGCCCGCCGGATGCTGGATCTTGCCGCAGCCCTCACATTTCAGGTTGCACGCGAAGAGGGGTTCCAGCTCCACGATGAGCGGGAACTTCTCCCGCTTGCGGAGCTTCTGTTCGGCCAAATAAGTAGCGACTTTGATGGACTGACGCAGCGGCATGGCCATCTGGCTCACCTCCCACGATCGAGGTCGTCGGACTGCTCGGAGTGTGTTATTTCTCGCGTGCCGACACGAAGTCCGCGATCAGTTCGAAGGCATGGCGGGCTTCGTTCGGAAGACGCAGCTCGTCGAGGGCGGCCAGCGCGGTGTCGCGCTGGTGCCGCGCCTCGGACTGGGTCCGCAGTCGTCCGCCTGCCTCCTCGATCAGCGCGGCCAGTTGCGCGTACTCCTCCTCGTGGCGTGCCTCACCACGGTCCTGGGGCATGCCCGCGGACGTCGGTGAAGAGGTGAGGGAGGCTGTGACCGCGGGGTCGATGCTCCGGTCGAGATGGGCGGCCAGGCGCTCGGACGCGGCGCCGCCGGCGTCGAGCGCTGCCACCACGGGCAGGGTCATCTTCCGCTGCCGCAGGTCGCCGTGGGCGGGTTTGCCGGTGACCTGCGGGTCGCCCCAGATGCCGAGCAGGTCGTCGACGGCTTGGAAGGCCAGGCCGAGATGGTGGCCGTAGCGAGCCAGGGCGTCGGCCTCGGTGTCGTCGGCGCCGGCCAGCACGGCGCCGATGGAGGCCGCGCACGCCAGCAGTGCGCCGGTCTTGTCGGCGGCCATCGCCAGGTACTCGTCCCGGGTGACCCTGCTGCGGCGTTCGAAGGCGAGGTCGCGGGTCTGGCCGTCGATGAGGCGGCGCACGGCGGTGGCCAGTCGCCGCGCGGCTCGGGCCGCCCGGTCGGTGCCGAGATCGAGCAGGATCTCGTCGGCCAGTGCGAGCAGCGCGTCGCCGACGAGAACGGCCTGCGCGGGACCGTAGGCCTTCCATAGGGTGTCGCGATGGCGGCGCTGCTCGTCGCCGTCCATCAGGTCGTCGTGGACGAGGGAGAAGTTGTGGACCAGTTCCACGGCCACCGCTCCGGGCAGCCATACAGAGGGCGGGGCGCCCATGGCTTCTCCGGACAGCAGCACCAGGGCGGCGCGCAGTCCCTTGCCGGTGTCGGCGTCCGTGGGGCGCCCCGCGGCGTCGGCCCAGCCGAAGTGGTAGGCGGCGAACATGTCCGTCGGCGGCGCGAGCCGTCCCACAGCCGACCGCAGCGGGGCGGTGGTGAGGGCGCGCGCCCTGGCCAGGAGCAGGTCCAGTTCCTGCCGTTCACTGCCGGTCACGCGTCGGTCCGGCGAGGCGGGGGCGGGGGTGGTGGCGGTCACGATCGTCCTTTCAGGCCGCGGGGATCGCCGGGAGTACCCCCGGCCCCAGGCCGGAAACGATGTGTCGCCGGATGCGGTCAGGCGATGTCGCCGCCCGGACGCCACTGGGTGGTCGGCTGGAGGACGGCCTCCGTCAGGGCGCGGGTGCGCAGCGTGGTCACCTTCTGGTACTCGGGATCGGCCACCATGCGACTGAACGCGGCGCGGTCCGGGTAACGCACGAGGATCACGGCGTCCCAGGCCTGCCCGTCCTCGGCCACCAGCGCGTCCGCTCCGGTGCCGGCGTAGAGCACCTCGGCTCCGTAACGGGGAAGGAAGGTCTCCGCCAGGTGGCGGGCGTACTGCTCGTAGAGGGGCCTTCCCCCCGGAGCGAACCGCAGCAGGTTGAGCATGACCACCGGGCCACCGGGGTCCTCGGCGAGCAGATGCTTGAGATCGGCGCCCGTGGGATCGACAGCCACGAAGTGCCCCCTTCACAGAAGTCGTCGCCCTCGCGGGAGGGCCGGCCGACCGGAGCATACCGATGGGTATGGAGCGGTGTGGCGGTGGTCCGGCGATGCGCCTCGGCCGTGATTTTCCGCTCGGGGCGTCGTGGACGCCCGGCAAGGGGACTCACTGGTGCTCTGTGGCGGGAGCGGGGCGCTGGAAGGTGGCGTAGAGCCACCACAGTGAGGGCACGAGCAGGACCGAGCCGACGGCGATCGAGATCAATGACGCGGCCAGCACACTGTTCTGCGACTTCGACCTGGCCACTGTGGTGGCGGGCACCAGCATGTCGGGGTACTGCGCGGCGCCCCAGGCCCACAGGATCGCGGCGACGGCCAGAGCGGCCGCCACCCTGGCGGCGACCAGTCGCCCCCTCGTCAGCAGCAGCAGTCCGGTCACACCGCAGACCGCGCTGAGCACCACCAGTGCCAGCGCCCGATGGGTGAGCCCGTGGAACAGGGCGGGCGCGTCGGCGTGCAGGACGGCGATGCCCGCCAGGGCGACCGCGCCGCTAAGGAGCCCGGCGGCGATGGCGCGGCGCCGGAAGTCGGCGACCAGCTCGGCGTCCCCGTCGTGTGCGGCATCGGCGCACAGGTACACGGCTGCCAGATGGGCGCAGGTCAAGACCGCCAGGACACCGCCCAGCACCGAGGTGGGGTTGAGCCAGCTCGTCAACGGATCACCCGCGGCGAGGCCGGGCGGCACCCGCCCAGAGGCGATGCCGCCCGCGACCGTGCCGAGGAAGAACGGCGTGACCACGGACGACAGTGCGAAGCAGGCTCCGAACAGCCGCTGCTGCCACAGTTCGGTGCTGGCCTTGCGGAAGGCGAAGGCCGCGCCGCGGGCGATGACACCGAGGGTGGTCAGGGTGAGCGGGATGTAGAGCGTGGACAAGACGGCGGCGAACACCGGCGAGAAACCCGTCCACAGCAGCACGATCACGAAGACCAGCCACACGTGGTTGGCCTCCCACACCGGTCCGATGCTGTGCTCGATGAGCCCGTGGCGGGGCCGGCCCCGGCGGGTGCCGCCGGCCAGCAGGTCCCACAGCCCCGCACCGAAGTCGGCGCCGCCGAAGAGCGCGTAGCAGGTCAGCCCCGTCCACATCACCGCCAGCAGCACGTCGGCGAGCATCGCCACCTCCTTGGTCTGCCGCCGTCACACGACGGGATGGCCCCGGACATCGCTCTCCTGCGGCGCCACGGGTACGGGCGTCTGACGGGCCAGTCTGCGCAGCACGTACACCGTGGCCACCCTCATCGCCGCGTACACGGAGAGCACCAGCCACAACCCGGTCATCAGGCCGGACGCCGGATTGACCGCCTCCCGCACGCTCATCAACCCGTACACGATCCACGGCTGGCGGCCCAGCTCGGTGACCGTCCAGCCGCACTCAAGGGCGACCACCGCGGCCGGACCGGCAAGCGCCGCCCCATACAAGAAGACACGCATGATCCGTCCGCCGAGCAGATCGGCCCGTCCACGGCGGCGCCCCAGCCACCACGCCGCCAGCAGCCACAGGCCCAGTGCGAGCAGGAAGAACCCCGCGAGGACCATGAGGTCGAAGGCGAGGTGGACGCCGGTGACGGGGGGCCGCCGGCCGGGCGGGACCTGATCGAGCCCTTGCACGACGGTGCCGGGGGAGTAGCCGACGAGCAACGACAGCCCGTCGGGGATTTCCAGGCCGTACCGCAGGCCGTGCTGGCCGGCGATGCCGCCGAGAGTGAGGGGGATGTGTGAACCGGTCGCGTACACACCCTCGGCGGCGGCGAGTTTGGTCGGTTGGTAGTCGGACAGGAAGCGGGCGGCCCAGTCGCCGACGAAGATCTGGAAGGGGGTGACGATCGCGCCCAGCGTAAACGGAATGAGGAAGCCGGCCCGGTGGTAGGCGTCCCGGCGCCCGCGCAGCAAGGCGACGGCGTACACGCTCGCCGCGAGGAAGGCGGCCACCATCAGAGCGGCCAGGATCATGTGGACGGTCTCCGGAGGGCTCGCGGGGTTCATCATCGCCGCCCAGGGGTCCACGTGGACGACCTTGCCGTCGCGGACGGTGAAACCACGGGGCTGGTTCATCCAGGCGTTGGCGCACACCACGAAGAACGCCGAGGCGGTGCCGGCGATGACGATCGGGACGCCGGTCAGCAGATGGCGCCGAGGGGGCATGCGGTCCCTTGCGTACAGGTAGATGCCCAGAAAAATCGCCTCGATGAAGAAAGCGAAACCCTCCAGTGCGAAGGGCAGGCCGATGACCTGCCCGTACCTGCCCATGAAACCCGGCCACAGCAGGCCCATCTCGAAGCTGAGGATGGTGCCGGAGACGGCGCCGACGGCGAAGAGCACGCCCATGGCCCGTGCCCAGCGGCGGGCGAGCAGCTGATAGGCGGCGTTACCGGTGCGGATACCGATCCATTCGGTGGTCAGGGTGAGCAGCGGCAGCCCCACGCCGAGGCAGGCCACCACGATGTGCCAGGCCAGCGAGAACCCCATCTGCGCACGCGCCGCCGAGAGGTCCCCGGGCGACGCCGGTGCGGCCCACACCAGCGACCAGGGCGGGGGCGGAGGGGCAGCGAGGGACACGGAGTGCTCCAACCGGAGGGAACGGCACGCCCGGCACGGACGTCCGGGAGGACGGAAGTATCCGGACAGTTATCTCCCAAACCGGGTGCGCGTCGGCAGCCGCGCGGCCGTCGGCCGGCGGTACGTCACCTGCACTACCGCTCCTCCACCTCGGCCGGCCGCTGAAGTGGCCGTTTACGCGCCCCCTCCGCGGGTCACCCCCGTCTTGGATGCTCGGGTGAGGGGGATCCGCAACGCGGGTCGTCCCGGGGCGGGTGCCATGGCGGTGCGCAGTCGACGTGGCGCTGTGCGACATGAGGGACGCCGACGCGGGGCGGCACGCCGTGCCTATGGACGGGGTGATGAAACCGGCCCGCGTACGAGGCACCGCCGGCCCCACCGCTGGGCAAACGGTGCTGTGCGTTCTCGGCGTACGCCGCCCTGAGCGCGGCCGCCACCGCGGCGACCGTCCGCGCGGCGCGACGCCGACGGAAAACAACTCATCAACAACCGCACGCGACGAAAGGAGCACGGAATGAGTGAGGGACTGAGCGACCGGGACAAGGCGGCACGCCTGCCCGAAGGCGACGTGGTGGCGATCCTGCTGGAGCAGCACGCCCGCATCAAGGAGCTCTTCGCCACGGTGCTTGGCGCCCAGGGCGACGCCAAGAAGGACGCCTTCGACGAACTGCGTGCCCTGCTCGCGGTGCACGAGACCGCAGAGGAGATGATTCTGCGCCCGGTCGCCGCGGACACCGCGGGCAAGGCGGAGGCCGACGCGCGCAACGAAGAGGAGGCAGAGGCCAACAAGGTCCTCGCCGCCTTGGAGAAGATGGACGTCACCAGCGCCGAATTCGACGCGGAGCTGGCGAAATTCCAGCAGGCCGTGGTCGACCACGCCGCACACGAGGAACAGGAGGAGTTCCCCGCCGTGCGGGCCGGCTGCACCGAGGAGCAGCTGCGAAAGATGGGACGGCGTCTTCAGTCGGTCGAGGCGATGGCGCCGACCCACCCGCATCCGACGGCGGCCGGGTCCCCCAAGGCTCAGTGGATGACGGGGCCCTTCGCCTCCATGGTCGACCGCGCCAAGGACGCTCTGAGCCGCGGCTGAGACATGCCGCCCCGCAGTTGTGACCCCAGGGGACGGACCGTATGAGTGACGATCACCCGAAGCGGATCGGGCAGTCCGGGCCACGGGCGGCTCCTGGGGCCGCCGGCGCCCGCACCCTGCGCACCGGAACCGAACCGGCCACTGCCCGAAGCGCGCTGCGCCTGCGGCTGCTGCTGGCCTGGACGTTCCTCCCCCTCTTCATCGGGGCGGCGGTGGCGTCCGCCGTCGGGGCCGCGAACGCCGGATCTGACGACAGTCCCGGCAGAGACGTGTGGGCGGTCATCGCCGGGGTGTGCGGGGTGCTCGCACTGACGGCCCTCCTGGACCTGACGATCCTGAGCCGCCGTCTGCGCCGTCAGCGCGACGGCTGGCGCTGAATGACTCGGGGAGCTGGTGGCACGGGGCGGATGGTGGCCGGAGATGACCACGGAGCCGTTTGCCGTTTGTCGGCTCGGGCCGCGGGCTACCCGCGGGAGCGACGGACGGTCGGCTTCCGCGAGCGAGGACGTTTACGTGGCGAGCGTCTGCGATGTCGTTGCGGACCGCCTGCGGGCGTGGGGCGCGGAGCGGGTGTTCGGCCTCCCCGGGCCGGACGTCGACCCACTCGTGACCGCCCTGCGCGGTGGGGTGGGGCGCCCGGAGTTCGTGCAGGCACGTCATGCGGAGTCGGCCGCGCTGATGGCCTGCGCCCACGCCAAGTTCACCGGGCGGGTGGGATGCTGTGTCACGCCCTCCGGCTCGGGTATCCCGCAGCTGCTGAGCGGTCTGTACGACGCAGCACTGGACCGGCAGCCGGTGGTGGCCCTCGTCGGCCACGACGAGCCGCCGCCCGCCGGGCCCGGCAGCCGGCGGCGAGGCGTCCCGGGGGCGCGGCTGCTCGCGGAGGTGTCGCAGTACTGCGAAGTCGTCACCGAGCCGGCGCTGATCCCGGACGCATTCGACCGTGCGTTCAAGAGCGCGCTCGTCGACCGGGGAGTCGCCACCGTGCTGGTGTCGCGCGCGGTCCTGGAGGCTGATGCGCCCTCGGAGACACCCTGCCCCGGGGCCGTCGACTTCGCGCCGCCACGGCCGGAGCCCGACGCGCAGGACGTCCTTCGGGCTGCTGAGATCCTCAACGGCGGGCACCGGGTCGCCGTCGTCATCGGCCAGAACGGGGCGGCTGCCGCCGGGCATGCCGTGGGCGTGGCGGAGCTGCTCGGCGCGGGCATCGCCAAGACCGCCCTGGCCCGAGACGTACTGCCTGACGGCCTGCCCGGCGTCGTCGGAGTGGCGGCGCTTCGGGGCAGCCGCGTCGCCGTCGCCGTGCTGCGGGAGTGTGACACCCTGCTTCTGGTGGGGGCGGAGGATGTGGACCCGGCTGTGGTGGCCCCGACCAAGCTGGAGCGCGTGATCAGCGTTTCGCCGACGGTCCGCGGCGCTTGCGAGCCCTCCGTCGGCGCGCGGGTGACAGGAGACGTTGTGGCGGCACTCGACGCGTTGTTGCCCTTGCTGCGTCGCAAAGGCGACCGCGCATGGCGGGCGGACATCGACCGCGCCGTGGAGGGATGGCGCGCCACAGGGCGCACCAGTGCGGGCCGTTTCTTCGGCGGTACCGTCAACCCGCGCAGCGTAGTGGCCGAACTCTCCGCGCGTCTTCCCGACCGGGCCGTTGTCATCCCCGACGCCGGCACCGCGCTGGATTGGTGGACGCGGCATCTGGAGCTGCGCACCGGGATGCGTTCGTCGCTGTCGGCGGCATTGGCTCTGCCGGGGGCCTCCGTACCGTACGCTGTCGCCGCCCGTCTCGCCCTGCCCGAGCGGGCGGTCGTCGCGCTGGTCGGCGACGGCGCGCTGCAGGCGACCGGCATGAACGAACTGATCACCGTGCGCCGCCACCTGGACCGCCTGGCCGGTATGCCGCCGCTGGTGTTCTGCGTCCTGAACAACCACGACCTCAACCGGCTCACCTGGGAGCGCCGCAGGGCAGCCCGCGACCCCCTCCTGGCGTCGTCCGACGAGGCGCCCGAGCTGTCCTACGCGAACCATGCCCGGTTGCTCGGCCTCCCGGCCGTGCGCTGCGATCAGCCCAGGCGGGTGGGCGAGACCTGGGATGAAGTGCTGTCGTGCGAGGGGCCGGTGGTGGCGGAGTTCGTCGTGGACCCCCACGAGCCGCCGGACCGGATGGGCGACTACGCAGAGGACGGCGCCGGTGGGACCTTGCCGCGCATCCGGCGTGGCGGGCTGCTCCGCTGGATCAGGGCGTAGCGGGAGTCAGGGCGCCGCCGCGAGCTGTCACGACTGCGGCCGCTGGTCCTGGCGCGCGTTGTGCCAGGCGATGGCACGCCGGATTTCCGGTTCGTGCAGGCCGGTCCGGCAGCCCAGTTGCTCCATGGTCAGGACGGGCGGACCGCTGGTCAATGCGCGCGTGATCTTCGCGGCCCACAGCTCCTCCGCCACATAGGGGCGGCCTTGGTAGTGCGCCTGGAGCGCCGCGAAGTGGGCGTCGCCGCAGGCGGTGATGCGGCGCAGCCCGTCGAACCAGTCGTTGTCGGCGTGGACGCTGGAGGAGTCGGGGACGTAGCCGCTGACGGCCTCGTCCCTGGGAAACGTCAGGGCGCACACGTCGCACAGCTCCAGGGACAGCGGGCGCGTCGGCCGCGCACGGTTGTGCTTACGCCTCCACCACCTGAGTCCCGTCATGGCTGCGGAGTTGCCCGATGCGCGTTCGGCAAACAGGGCGCGGTGCGAGGCGGGGCGCGCAGAGCGGCCGTCGCCTTCGGACCGGTGGAAGCGCGGGCGGTGTCGGATGCCGACCCACGGGTACTGCGAGGTGACGCGAAGAGCGGACGGAAGAGAAGCGGGCAGGTGAGGGCGATGCGCATGCCAGAGGGCGAGTCGGGGTCGGCCGGTGGCCGGGTGCAGGATGCGGCGTCCCGGCTGGCTCAGGACACCACGGAGCTGGCCCGACGGGAGATCAGGGCTATACAGGAGGAGGCCATGGCCGCGCTGAAGCGGCTCGGTGCGGGCGGGGTGCTGCTCGCGGGTGCCGGGACGTGCGGCGTGCTCGCACTGTGGGCGGCGCACGAGACACTGCTGCGGGCGACGGAGCGGGTGCTGCCACGGGGCAGCGCGGCGGCGGTGCTGGCCTGCGCCTACGGGGCGGGTGGCGCGGCCATGGCGGTGGCGGCCCGGGAGAGGATCCGTGCCGCGGCAGACGGTACCGCCGATGCGCTGCAGAAGGAGGCCGGGAATCTGGAGGCGGAGCATCTGTGAGGGTGCTTTCCACCCCGGGACCGCGTCCGTCCTGAGTGGTCTCGGCGTCTTCGGCTGCTCGGGCCGTCGCATGCCGCGGATCCGGCGTTTCGCCGGACGGATGACGGTTACTTCTTCCCGCCGACCGGCACCGGCGGAAGAACAGCCACGGCCCTCACCGGGGCCACGCCCACCCTCCTGCGTCGCTGCGTGCCTGGGGGGCCTGCAGACGTGCACGAACTGTGCCGATGCCTGCCTTGCTGAAAAGGGCAGGGCGCAGGTGTGCCGCTGCGCGCGACGCCGACTGCGACGCGACGGCCCGGTGCTGTCCCGGTGTGTCGGACACGGCGCCGACGTCTCGGACACGGGCGCCGGCGTCGGCCGCGAGATGGTCGGTGCACGTGTGTCCGCCTGCCCGGTACCTGTCGGCGATGTTTCGGGCCCGAAGACCGGGTAACCCCGAGCGGGCACAGAAGCGGAAAGGACATCAGGATGCCCGCTCGAGAGAACGTACTGGCGTTGCTGCGCGCCGGATGCACGTTCGAGGACATCGGCGAACGCCTCGGCATCCATCCGGGCCTGGCCTACATGATCGCCACCGGTCTGCCCGCCGACGGCGGCGACGTACTCGGCGCCGAGGAACTGTCCGGACGGGAGGGCCTGCTGCCTGGCAGCAGCCAGCATCTGGTCAACCCGTCCGCCGCGGTGCCGACCCGGGACCCGACGGTCGATGCATGGTTGAGGCGGCGCGCCCACGACGACCAGCCCATGCGTGAGGCGGCGGCCCGGCGCACGCCCCGGCCACCGGAGCTTGCCGACCAGGAGGCCGACGACCTGCTGACCGTGCTGGGCCGGGACCACAACCAGGTCAAGTACCTCCAGGAACAGCTGGAAGCGACACCGGGTGTGCGCCAGGGCGGCGGGTCCGCGCAACAGCAGCGGCGGGTCACGCTCGTCGGCATGATCCGTGAGCGGCTCACTGCGCACGAAGCGGCCGAGGAGAAGCACTTCTGGCCCGCCGTACGCACGGCACTGTCCGATGGCGAGGACCTGGCCCGGCAGGGCCGGGAGCAGGAGCGGGAAGGCGCGCGGCTGCTCGCTGAGCTGGACGGGTTGCCGGGGGACGCCGACCGGTTCGACGAACTCGTCGAGCAGCTCGCCATGGCACTGCGCAAGCACGTCGCCTTCGAGGACGGTGTCTTGCTGCGCCTCCAGGACATCCTGTCGGCCGAGCGGCGACAGGAGCTCGGCCGGCGCGTCCTGCTGGCGACAGGGCACCGCCGCGCTCCCGCGGACGCCGGACGCGGATGACCGACAGCGGCGCACCGCGCCCGGGAAGGGAAGGCACCATGCGCAATCCGCTGAGGCGGTGGCCTCTGCTGCGCCAGATCCGGCAGGGCGATCCCTACGGTCGCGGTGCGGCGGCCAAGTCGGGCGCCTCGCGGCGGCTGCGCCCGCGCACCGTCACCGCCGACAAGGTCGTGAAGTCCATCTGCCCCTACTGCGGGGTGGGATGCGCCCAGAACGTCTACGTCAAGGACGACGAGATCGTCCACATCGAGGGTGATCCCGACTCTCCCGTCAACCGCGGGCGCCTGTGCCCCAAGGGCGCCGCCACCCTGGAACTGACCACGGGTCCCAGCCGCCGCCACCACGTCCTGTACCGGCGCCCGCACGGCAGCGACTGGGAACGGCTGCCCCTGGAGCAGGCACTGGACATGGTCGCCGACCGGGTGATCGCGACCCGCGCCCGCACCTGGGAATGGGAGCACGACGGCCGCCGTACCCGGCGCACGATGGGGGTGGCCAGTCTCGGCGGCGCCACCCTCGACAACGAGGAGAACTACCTCATCAAGAAGCTGTTCACCTCGCTGGGCATCGTTCAGATCGAGAATCAGGCCCGGCTGTGCCACAGCGCGACCGTGGCCGGTCTCGGTACCTCCTTCGGCCGCGGCGGTGCGACGACCTGTATGCAGGACCTGCAGCACTCCGACTGCATCGTCATCGAGGGCTCCAGCTTCGCCGAGGCCCACCCGGTGGGCTTCCAGTGGGTGATGGAGGCCAAGGCCCGCGGGGCCACGCTCATCCACGTCGACCCGCGTTTCACCCGCACCAGCGCCCTCGCCGACATCCACGTGCCGATCCGCGCAGGCAGCGACATCGCCTTCCTCGGCGGGATCATCCGGTACGTCCTGGAGAACGACAAGTGGTTCCACGACTACGTGCTGAACTACACCAACGCCTCCACGATCGTCACCGAGGACTACGCCGACACCGAGGACCTCGGCGGCCTCTTCTCCGGGCTGCACGAGGAGCAGACGGCCTACGAGAATGACAACTGGCAGTACGAGGGTTTCCAGAGCCACCCCGAACAGGGGCAGAGCGAGGAGGAGTACGAAGAGCGGCTGGAGGCGGTCAAGAGCGCCGGGCACGCCGAGTCGCACGGCTCCGGCGGCGCGGGCATGCACGGCTCACCGCACCGCGACCCCACCCTCCGGCATCCGCGCTGCGTGCTGAACCTGCTGCGCCGCCACTACGCCCGCTACACCCCCGAAGAGGTGGAGCGTACCTGCGGCATTCCCCCGAACCTGTTCCGGCGCGTGTGCGAGACCATCACCGACCGCTCCGGGCCCGACCGCACCACCGCTTTCGCCTACGCCGTCGGCTGGACCCAGCACACGGTCGGGTCGCAGTTCATCCGCGCCGCCTCGGTGCTCCAGCTGCTGCTGGGCAACATCGGCCGTCCCGGCGGCGGTATCCAGGCCCTGCGTGGCCACGCCTCCATCCAGGGCTCCACCGATATCCCCACCCTCTTCAACCTGCTGCCCGGCTACCTGCCGATGCCGCACGCCTACGACCACCAGTCCCTGGATGAGTACGTGTCGGGGGAGGAGCCCGAGAAGGGCTACTGGGGCGAGATGCGCGCCTACCTCGTCAGCCTGCTCAAGGCCTGGTTTGGCGGTGCCGCGCACGCAGGCAACGACTACTGCTGGGACTACCTGCCCCGGATCACCGCCAGCCACAGCACGTACGAGACGACCATGGCCCAGCTGGAGGGCACCTGCCAGGGCTACTTCCTGATGGGCGAGAACCCGGCCGTCGGCTCCGCCAACGCCAAGATGCAGCGCATGGCGATGGCGAACCTGGACTGGCTCGTCGTACGCGACTTCTCCCTCATCGAGTCGGCGACCTGGTGGAAGGACGGCCCCGAGATCGAGACCGGGGGACTGCGCACCGAGGAGATCGGCACCGAGGTGTTCTTCTTCCCGGCCGCCTCCCACACGGAGAAGAACGGCGCGTTCACCAACACCAACCGGCTCCTCCAGTGGCACTACGCCGCGAAGGAGCCCGACGGCGAGGCCCGCAGCGACCTGTGGTTCATGTACCACCTCGGCCGGAAGATCCGGCAGAAGCTGGCCGGTTCCACCGAGGAACGCGACCGACCGGTGCTGGAGCTGACCTGGGACTATCCGACGGAGGGCGCCTTGGAGGAGCCCAAGGCGGAAGCGGTTTTGGCGGAGATCAACGGCTACGACGCAGACGGCAGCCCGCTCGCCTCCTACGAGCAGCTCAACGACGACGGCTCCACCGCCTGTGGCTGCTGGATCTACTGCGGCTGCTACGCCGACGGCGTCAACCAGACCGCCCGCCGCCTTCCCGCCAAGGACCAGAACTGGCTCGGCCCCGAATGGTGCTGGGCCTGGCCCGCCAACCGCCGCATTCTCTACAACCGGGCCTCCGCCGACCCCGACGGCAAGCCATGGAGTGAGGGCAAGGCGCTGGTGTGGTGGGACGAGGAGAAGGCTCTGTGGACCGGGCACGACATCGCCGACTTCAAGGCCACCAAGAGCCCGCACTACCGCCCCCCGAAGGGGGCGACCGCGGCTGAGGCGCTCGCCGGTGTCGATCCGTTCATCATGCAGGCCGACGGCAAGGGCTGGCTGTACGTGCCGGCCGGCCTCGTCGACGGGCCGATGCCCACCCACTACGAACCCCAGGAATCACCCGTCGCCAACCCCCTGTACCACCAGCAGCGCAACCCGGTCCGCGAGGTCTTCACCCACGAGTACAACCGCTACCACCCCAGTGGCGCGGAACCCGGAGCCGAGGTCTTCCCGTACGTGGTGACGACCTACCGGCTCACCGAGCACTTCACCGCGGGCGGCATGTCGCGCTGGTCGTCGTACCTGTCGGAACTGCAGCCCGAGATGTTCTGCGAGGTCTCCCCGGAACTCGCCCGTGAACGAGGCCTCGAACACGGCGGCTGGGCCACCCTCGTGACCGCGCGCAACGCCATCGAGGCCCGGGTGATGGTCACGTCGAGGATCGCACCCCTGAGGATCGACGGCCGCACCGTGCACCAGATCGGCCTTCCCTTCCACTGGGGCAACAACGGCTACACCCAGGGTGACTCCGCCAACGATCTCACCTCCATCACGCTCGATCCCAACATCCACATCCAGGAAGTGAAAGCGCTGACCGCCGACATCCGGCCCGGACGCAGGCCGCGCGGAGCGGCCCGGGTGGAACTGGTGCAGGTCTACCAGCGGCGGGCGGGCATCACGCCGTCCACCGGAACGGAGGTGATCTCATGACCGCACCCCACGCACGCGCAGGCGGCTGCGGTTGCGGCGGCGCAGGAGGTGACGGCGGGCTGCTGAGCATCGGCCGGCGCCAGGCGGACGGCACCATCGGCCCGCTCGGAGTGGGCGCTGCCGCGGTGGGCGCCGGCTTGGCCGCCGCGGGTTCCTTCGCGCCCGCTGGTGAGCACGGTGGCGGCGACTTCGGCTTCGGCAACGGCCAGGACCCTGCCGCCGGCAGTGGTTACCAGTCGGCGCCGCCGCGTATGGGCTTCTTCACCGACACGTCCGTCTGCATCGGCTGCAAGGCGTGCGAAGTGGCCTGCAAGGAGTGGAACGCCATCCCGGAGGACGGGCTGACCTTCACCGGGATGTCCTACGACAACACGATCGGGCTCGGCGCCGACAGCTGGCGGCACGTGGCCTTCATCGAGCAGGACAAGCCCCTCGCCGGTCAGGTCACCGGAGGTGAGACCGGCGAGGACGCGCAGGGTGTGCGCTGGCTGATGTCCTCCGACGTGTGCAAGCACTGCACCGAGGCCGCCTGCCTCGACGTTTGTCCCACCGGCTCGCTCTTTCGTACTGAGTTCGGCACCGTGGTCGTCCAGGAGGACATCTGCAATGGTTGCGGCTACTGCGTGCCCGCTTGCCCCTACGGCGTCATCGACCAGCGCCACGGTGACGGGCGGGTGTGGAAGTGCACGCTGTGCTACGACCGTCTGGAAGTCGGTCAGGAACCCGCCTGCGCCAAGGCCTGCCCCACCGACTCGATCCAGTTCGGGCCGCTGGACGAACTGCGGGAGCGGGCCGCGCTGCGGGTGGACCAGCTGCACGAGGTGGGCGTCACCGAGGCGCGCCTGTACGGTCACGATCCCGACGACGGTGTCGGTGGCGACGGCGCGTTCTTCCTGCTGATGGTCGAGCCCGAGGTGTACGGGCTGCCGCCGGACCCGGTGGTCACCACCCGTGACCTGCCCAGGATGTGGAAGCTCAGCGCGGTCGCCGCCGTCTCGCTGGCAGCGTCGGTGGCCGCCGCGTTCGCGAGGAGGGCCGGCCGATGAGCGAGGCACGGATCACGCCGGACGGCCTGCAGGGCGCGAGCCCCGGCCGGGAGGCCCCGACGGGGGCCCACGTGCCGCCGGGCGGCGGCGCACCACGCTCCGAGCGCCGCAAGAACCGCAAGCATGGCAAGGACAAGGAACCGGAGTTCCGCTCGTACTACGACCTCCCGGTCATCAACAAGCCCGTCTGGGAGTCCCCGGACATCCCCGGGTACCTCTTCCTCGGCGGTCTGGCCGGCGCCGGAGCGCTCATCGGCGCCGCCGCCCACGCCACCGGTCGTCCGTCGCTCAGCCGCGCGAGCAAGGTCGCCGCCGCCTCGGCCGGACACCTGTCCCTGGTGGCCCTGGTCCACGACCTGGGGCGCCCCGGTCGCTTCCTGAACATGCTGCGTCTGTTCAAGGTGACGTCGCCGATGAGCGTCGGCTCCTGGCTGCTTGCCGGGTTCGTGCCCTCGGCCAGTGTCGCCGCGCTGTCCGACCTGACCGGACTGTATCCGTCGCTCGGAACGCTGAGCACCGTCGGCTCGGCGGTCCTGGGCGGACCTGTGGTGGCCTACACCGCGGCGCTGATCTCGAACACGGCCGTCCCGGCCTGGCACGACGGCCACCGCTGGATGCCCTTCGTCTTCGTCAGCAGCGGTCTGTCCGCTGCGGCCGGACTGGGGCTGATGAGCGCGCTCGCGGCCGAAACCCGGCCGCTGGTTCCCCTCGCGGTGGGCGGCGGCCTGGCGGAGGTGGCGTTGACCAGGACCATGGAAGAACGCAGCGGAGTGGTCAAGGAGGCATATGAGACCCGTCCGGCGAAGAGGTTTCTGCGCACTGCCGAGATCCTCACCGTGGGTGGCGTACTGCTGGCCGCGACCAGCCGGCGCAGCCGCGCGCGGGCGGTGGCGGCGGGGGCGGCCCTGCTCGCCGGTTCCGCACTGACCCGGTTCGGGATCTTCCACGCCGGTCTGGCCTCCGCGGAGGATCCCAAATACACGGTCCTGCCCCAGCGCCAACGTCTCGACGGCGAAGCGGGTGCGCAATGAACCGTTTGTGGTCCCTGGTACAGGACGGCCATGAGACCGTCTGGCGCGTACTCGACCGGCTCACCGGCGGCTGCCGCGTACCGCAGGCCAATGCCCGTGCCCAGCGCCGCCTGACCAGGCGACTCGTCGGTCTGCAGTCGGCGCACGAGTTCGCGGAGGAGGTCGTGCTGTGGCCTGCGGTGCGGCGGCGCTGCCCGGATGGTGACGTGCTCCTTGCCGCGGCGCTGGAGCAGGAGCGGCAGATCAAACGGACGCTCAACGAGCTCGCCCACGTCTCACCCGGCAGCCAGGAGTTCACGCAGTGCCTCCACACCCTCGCCGGACTCGACCGCACCCACTTCACCCACGAGCAGAACCAGATCTGGCCCCGCCTGGAGGACCGGCTGAGCGCACGCGACGCGGCCAGACTGGCTCGGCAGTGGCGCGCTGTGCGCCGCCGCGCGCCGACGCGGCCGCATCCGCATCTGCCGGCGCGGCCTGCGGTCCTGAAGACGGCCGGCCTGGTGGTCGCGGTGGCGGACAGCATCCGTGACGGGCTGAGTGGGCGCCAGGGGCGAGAGGCACCGTGAGGCAACTATTGTACAGTGCAACAGAAAAGGTGGGGGCCTGAGATCAGCCGGCGAGGAGGCTGTGGCGCAGGAAGGTGCAGGAACGATCGAGCAGCCGCGAGACGTGCATCTGTGAGACGCCGACGGCGTCCGCCACCTGACGTTGTGTCATGCAGTCGAAGAAGTACAGCCTGATGATGGTGCGTTCCCGGTCCGGCAACTTCGGCAGGGTGGCGCCCAGCGCCAGTATGTCGGTGACCCGCTCAAGCCGCGGATCCTCCGCTCCCAGTGTGACCGCGAGCGGGCTAGTCTGTCCGGGGCCGCGATCTTCGTCCATGGACAGGGGATTGCGTGCTTGATCGGCCTGGAGTGCGAGCTTGACGCTTTCCGGGTCGAGCCCGGTGAGGTACTGCAGGTCGCGGGCGCTGCCGCCACGACCGTCCCCTGACCGGTGCATGTCCTCCTGTGCCTGACGCACCTTGCGGTGCTGCTCCTGCACCCGGCGCGGTACGTGCACCTCCCACGTGTGGTCCCGCAGGTGGCGCTTCAGCTCGCCGTCGATGGTGGGAATGGCATAGGACAGGAAGGCGTGTCCACGGGAGGGGTCAAAGCGGTCGACGGCGTTGACGAGCCCGAGGCAGGCCACTTGGTAGAGGTCTTCGCGGCTGTCCACGGGGGAGCCGTATCGCTTGGCGATGCGCTGTGCCACGGGCAGGAAGGCCAGGATCGCCTGTTCCCGCAATGCGTCGCGCTCCCGTCCGGGCGGGCATGCCGCCATCCGGTGCAGAAGCTGCTCCTCGGGCATCCGGTCGGGTGGCTTCTGTGGGTCCCGATGGGAGGGTGGTGCGACGTGGGGGGTTGCCGGAGCGTTCATGGGCGTTCTCGCTGTCGATCGGGGACGTGACTGCGATTCCCCTTGGGGCCGTGATCTCGGACCCCGAAGGTGCCGAACGGGTGCCCATGGAATTTTGTCCTATGCAAACGTAGTCCATTTGATCCGGAATGCGCATCATTTGATGTTTGGTCCTTATGGGAGTTGATGTCGTGGATGCCCTGCGGTTGCATGGACAGTCGATGACGGATTCCGGGGCATTGGGTCGTTCGGCAGAGCAGGACGGTACGAAGAAGCGGCTCAGCCTGGGTGCCCCTGCTCAGTGGGATATCTGCGGAGGGCCTGGCCGCGGACATCTGCAAGTGTCGTCGCGCCGATCGCCATTCTTCACGTGCGGGGATCGGCAGGGCGGTACGGTCGTCATGCTCGCGAGCCAGGGCGCCGCCCGGGCCGGCGGGGAAGGGACCGTCGGGGGAGGCCGAACAGGTTCCCTGGCAAGTACAGTGAACTCCGCTCATGGCGGGCAACGGCTCGGATCGGCTGTCCGGCGAGGGGCGGGCACGGGGCGTGGGCTCCGACATCGAGGCCGGACGAGCGGCATCCGCTGCTGGCCGGGCGCCCACCGCGTCGGCGACTCCGAGGAAGACGCTCAAGGCCCTCGGTTCGGGCCGGTTGACGTACGGGTTGCCACTGCTTTCACGACCGTTTTCTGCGCCGGTGTCCTGGTGCGTCCAGAGATTCCGGACGCGCCGCCGAGTCGATGTCATCGGTTTTGGTCTACGGCATCAGGCGGCGTTGCGGCGCATGATGCTGTCCGTGGGACCCGCCACGCCATGAAGTGCTTCACGCATCCCTGGGGGAGCTCATGTACGACCACGGCCAAGTAGGCGGCGGTCGCGATGGCCGGGTTGAACACCGGACAGTTCGCCTGGGCCTTCGTGTCAGTTGCCAGGAGGCCGCGCTCGCCGTTGTCCAGGACCGCGTCACAGCGCAGAACCGATGGGTGAGTATGCGGTGTCGTCCCTGTGTCCGTGCGGCTCGGCGCTTTCAGGCTGGTCGGCCGGGAACGCGGTGGGGGAAATCAGCGGCGCCTGGGTGCTGGACGCCAGTGGCCTCGCGGACGACCGCGTCCCCGGCAGGCGACGGGCGGCCCGAGAGTCTGGACGCATGACACCAGAGCGGGCCCGCCGCCCGTGCGAGTCGCCGACGAGGCCACCGGGTTGGCGGGAAGTACCCCCGTCTTCTGATCGGAAACACTCTTCAGACGGGAGATCCGGGTACTCCCGCGTACTTCACCCGCCCCAGCGGAGGAAACGGCATGTCCCGAAGGCGTGAACTCGGCGAGTTCTTCACAGTGGAAACGACCATCCTGTCGTTCGCCCTCGTGGCGGTTCTGACGCTGTTGCTGATCCACGTGGTGCGCTCCGCGCCCCGCGTAGTGCCGAAAGGTGCCGAGAAACGGCATCCTGTCCTGGGGGCGCTTGCCCTGGCGCTGCTCGCCTGCGCCGCGGTTGCCCTGGTCGTTGGCACAGCGGTGAGCGATCGTCATGGGCGGCGGCAGGAGGACCAGCCCGTCGTGCCGCCGACGCAGGCCTCATTCCTCGCCCATTACCTTCCTTGTAGAGCCCGGTTCGGGCTTGTGGCCTCCAGACCCGGTATGACTCGTCGCCCCTGTCCTTGATGATC
>NZ_JBTWMV010000088.1:0-17185 GCF_054850255.1 Streptomyces sp. 7R007
GCGCAGCCCGCGTTGAGCGCCGGCACCTGACCCTGCCAGGCCGACACCGGGGTTTCGTCCGAGCCCGCCTCCGACGAACTCGTTCGGGGACCTACGTCGATCTGCCGCACACAAACGACGCTCTCGAAGGTCTCCTTTCCCTTCACATTTCCCTTCAAAAGGGAAGCAACGGCAGTTCTCAAGCAAGGTTGAGCCGAGCCAAGGGGGCTGGTGCCGGAAGCAGGCCCCGGGCACCCATGCGACACAGCAAGACCGCACACGGAAGCCGGGCGGTCCAAGCCTCGGGGCCGGGATGACGTGCACACCATGGGCCGTGGGCAGCGGATGCCCGCACGGCCGCAGCCGCTACGCAACGGCATGGGCCTTGTTGGTGGCGAACCTGGTCTACAAGCGGGTCTCGACCAACCAGCAGTCGACCGCCCGACAGAACCTCGTCCTGGCCGGCGCCGGCATCGAGGACCCGGTCGTCTTCGAAGAGGACAGGGGCACCTCCAGCCGCCTCCGCCCCTCCAACGGCCCAGGTCCGGCGAGCTGCTGGCCTACGCGCGACCAGGCGACACCGTGCACATCTCCGAGATGTCCCCCCTCGCAGCGGGCATCGGCCACATCCTCGACGTGCTCGACGTCCTCCAGCACCACCAGGTGGCGCTGCACATCCACAACGCCGCGTTCTCCGGGATGGACCTCACCGCACGCCACCCGCGCACCGGCGAGCCGCTGTCCATCGTGAAGTTCACGGTGCAGACCTCGCCGCCACCGGCGAACTCCAACGCGACCTCAAGCACGAACTCTCCTACGACGGACTGCGCGCCGCCGAGGCCAAGGGCAGCAGGGGCGGGCGACGCCCCGCCGCCGCGGCCCGTGACCACGGCGTCAGCCGCGGCGCGATCCGCACGGCCGTCGCCGACCTCCTGCCCGAGCACACCACCATCGAGAGGGTGCCCCCGCTCCGGAGCTGACGGTCACCCTCGACATGCCGGGCAAGGTCGCCGACTTCCTCCGCACGTCCGGCCTGGAGGCCGCCGAGCGGGCCGCGCTCGACGAAGGGCTGACCGTACGGCGCGGCCAGGGCTACACCCTGCGCGTCAGCGCCGTTCCCGCCGTACACCGCCGACTCCTTGCCCGCCGCCAGCCCTTCGACGGCACCCAGGGCATCCCGCTGATCCCCGGCTTCCGTGGCCAAGATCATCCCGTGTCGGGCTTATAGCGCCAGTCAACCGCCCCAGGACGATCCGCGGCCCCGCTCGAAGCGCCGCGGGGTCAGGGCTGGTCGCCCACGAGAGCGATGGCGCGTGACTCGGGAACTCCCAGCATCAGCAGGCTCGTGATCGTCGCTGCTCGGGCGCCGAGGGGTGGATTCGACTGGTCGCTGTCCGCGATGGCGAACACGACGCCGTAAGCGAGTTGGCTCAGGAGGCTCGCCGGCAGGTGGTGTGCGAACACGTCGTCGTCCTGGCCCCGTTTCACGAGGTCGGCGAGGAGCTCGTCGACCGGTCCGAGCAGGCCATGGATCGTCTCGCCGTACTCGCCGCGGCGCAGTGCCAACAGCACTCGGTACCGGTGCGCCACAGGCCAGACGCGGGCGACGAATTCGACCCACGCCGCGTCCGCCGCTGCGTCGGAGGCGTTGACTTCGGCGAGCACGGCTGTCATCTCGGCGACGGCCCGCTCCGTGAGTGTCCGAACCAGGTCGAGGCGCGAGGGGAAATGGTCATAGACCGTGCGGCGGACGACGCCGGCAGTGGAGGCGATCTCGCCCATCCCGGCGTCCGGCTTCTCTCCCAACAGGTCGAGGGCGACGTCGAGGATGCGTTCGCGCGTCTCGATCACCGAGCGCGCACGGGAGGACTTGGCGGGCACGACACGATTATTGCACACCCGTGTACAGCGAATTCACTGCACACGGGTGTACAGTGAAACTCGCTGTACACCCGTGTGCAGTGGAAGGCCGCACTGTGCCTCGAAGCTCAGGAGATATAGGAGAAGGCAATGACCGCACCGACGCCGCACGCCTCGGCCCCCGTCCGCCCGTTCACCGTCTCGATCTCGGACGCGGAGATCGGTGACCTGAAGCGGCGACTGGCCGGAACCCGGTGGCCGGATCCGGAGACGGTGGGCGACTGGTCCCAGGGGGTTCGCGTGGACAACGCCAGGGCCCTGGTCGAGTATTGGGAGCGCAGCTACGACTGGCGGCGCTTTGAGTCCGAACTCAATCGCTTCCCGCAGTTCCTGACCGAGATCGATGGGCTGGACATCCACTTCATCCACGTCAGGTCCAAGCATCCTCACGCGATGCCACTGATCCTCACGCACGGATGGCCGGGCTCGGTCCTCGACTTCCTGAAGCTGATCGGCCCGCTGACCGATCCGGTTTCGTTCGGTGGAGACGCCGCCGATTCATTCGACGTCGTCATTCCGTCGCTGCCCGGGTTCGGGTTCTCCCAGAAGCCCACCGAGACCGGGTGGACCGCATCGCGCATCGCGAGCGCGTGGGCGGAGCTGATGAAGCGCCTTGGCTACACGCGGTGGGCAGCACAGGGCGGCGATTGGGGCGGCGTCGTCACCACCGACCTCGGGGCCATGCGACCCGAGGGGCTCGTCGGGATTCATCTGAACACGCAGTACGCCTTTCCGGCGCAGATGCCCGAAGACTTGTCGCCCGAGCAGCGTGACGCGGTGGAGACCCTCGCCTTCTACGCCGGGGAGCTCGGTGGGTCGAACCACCTTCAGGGCACGAAGCCGCAGACCGTCGGATTCGCCCTGGCGGACTCTCCCGCCGGTCAGGCAGCCTGGATCTACGAGAAGTTCCAGTCCAAGACCGACAACCACGGACTGGCCGAGGACGCGCTGAGCATGGACGACATGCTCGACGCGATCTCGCTCTACTGGTTCACCAACAGCGCGGCGTCGTCCGGCCGCATCTACTGGGAGAACAAGTCGCTCACTTTCGCCGGCCCGAAGGTGACGCTGCCAGTCGCGGTGACCGTCTTCCCCAAGGACATCCCGCGCGTGCCACGAAGCTGGATCGAAGATGCCTACAGCAATCTGATCCACTACGGCGAGGCCGACAAGGGCGGGCACTTCGCGGCCCTGGAACAGCCCGAGATCCTGGTCAGCGAAATCCGCACCGGCCTGCGCACCCTTCGGTCCTGACACCAACACCCGAACCCAGGAGCGCAGGCGCCTCGCTCGGACACCACTGAATCCACCCGATGCGCTGGGAGCGCAGCAGGCCTTACCCAATGCCTGACGCACAAGGACGGCCGTTGGGTCCCGAGCAGGTCCCCATGGTGTCGGGACGTGCCGTGACGTGTGCAAAGACGGCTCAGACAGTGGGGCACCCGTCCACTACCTCCCGGACTACACACCTAGGCGGACGATCATGTCCCACGAGCCGGAGGCACCGCCGACTGCCGGTCCGTGGATGCGGACCGGCCTGCCGCCCATGCGGTCGGACCACCCGGATGCGGCAAGACGCCCATCGCCGAGGTCACCGGCCAGGCCACCGGCAGAAGCCTCCTCGCGCGATTCTGTGTCACGATCACCTCTCGGCACGCCCCACACCACCACCGGGGACCCGCACGTCTTTCCACTGCTCATCCGTGAGGTCCAGGAGCCGGTCGATGGTCGAGGGCGGTGGGAGTGGGCCGTGATCTCCCGTCACGCTCAGGGCCGACGCCGCTGTGATGTGGCCGAGGCGTAGAGATCGACTCAGTGGCTCACCCCTCAGCAGGCCGGTGAGAAAGCCCGCTGCGAAGGCGTCGCCCGCACCGACCGGTTCGGTCACGGAAGCCCGTGGGGCGGGGACCGTCGCCGAGCCCGCGGGGGTGAAGGCCGTGGCCTCGCGGGGGCCGTCCTTGACGACGACGATGCGTGGTGCGGGCAGGAGGTCGCGTACGGCGGTGGCGGTCAGGTGGGCACCCCACAACTCCTGGGCCTCATCCAGGCCGACGAAGACGATGTCGGCGCGCCCGGCGAGGTCGTGCAGCACCTGAGGGGCGGTGGCCTCGGGCCAGAGCTGGGCGCGGTGGTTGACGTCGAAGCTGATGGCGTGCGGGCGTTCGGTGGCGGGGACGGCGAGGGCGTGGGTGACCAGCTCACGGCAGGATGCGGACAGGGCCGGTGTGATGCCGGTGAAGTGCACGAGGGCTGCCGTGCGCAGCGCTTCGTGGTCGAGGAGGTCGGGGCCGAGGGCGGAGGCGGCTGAGCCCTTTCGGTAGTAGTGCACCCGGGTGCCTGCGGGTGACGGGTTCTTCAGCATCAGACCTGTCGGCCGGTCCGGGTCGGTGCTCACGTGGGCGATGTCGACCCCGGCGGCGGCCAGGACGGCGCGTACCCGCGCCCCCAGCGGGTCGTCGCCGAGTGCCGACAGCCAGGTCGCCTCGATGCCGTGATCGGCCAGGTACATCGCCACGTTGGACTCGGCTCCCGCCACCGACAGGCTGAGGTGGTCGGCGTCGGCGAGAGGCCCGGAGGGGGCGGGGGCGAGGGCGGCCATGGTTTCGCCGACGCAGACCACGCGTCGGCGCGGTGGACGCCACGAGTCCGTCATACGAGGTCTCCTGCGATCGGTGCCGAGGGGGCCAGCCGGAATGCGGGGGTCGGCGTACCGGGTACGTCGACGGGAACGGTGAACACCGCCCCGTCGTACGGGCCGGGTGCTTCCAGGCCCACCGTGGCGGTGGTGATGTGCAGCAGCGTGCCTTCGAGGCAGACGCCGGCCGGCTGCCCGGCGGGAACGCGGACGACCCGGTCGAGGCCGCCGTCCGGGAGATGGCGTCGGACCGTGCCCGTTCCCCAGACCGCGCACCATACGGCGCCCTGGGCATCGACGGTCATGCCGTCCGGGCTTCCCACGTCCACCGTGAAGAACTCCTCGGGGCTGCCGACGTGGCCGGTGTCGGGATCGACCGGGTAGCGACGGACCATCCCTTGGGCGCTGTCGGCCAGGTACATGGTGCGTCCGTCCTCGGTGAAGGCAGGGCCGTTGGGAATGGTGAGGCCCTCGACGACGGAGGTCACGGTGCCGTCGTGGTCGACGCGGTACAGGGTGCCGGCGCCCTGGGTGCCGTCGTAGGCCATGCTGCCCGCCCAGAACCGGCCGGAGGGGTCCGCGACGCCGTCGTTCATGCGCATGCCCGGTCCGGGACGGTCCTCGGGTGTGGCCAGCCATCGGGGGGTGCCGTCCGGCGGGAGGAGGCATACGCCGGCGCCGGCGGCGGCGATCCACGTGCCGGGGTGGTCGGCGACGGGCGCCACCGCGCCCAGCGGGACGGGCAGTCGGAGGATCTCGCGAAGCGGCAGACGGGGATCGTCGGCGGCGCAGAGCAGGCGTCCTTGGAGGATGTCCACCAGGACGACGCCGTGGCCCGTCCAGCGGATCCCCTCCCCCAGTTCGAGACGATCGGGGCCGGTGGCCGAAGGGTGCTGCGCGGTCATCAGGCGGTCTCCTCGACAGCGGCGAGGAAGGCGCGGGCACGCTCTCGCAAGGCGCTCAGGCTGCCGCCGTCGGCGGCGTCGCCGACGAGCGGAGAGCCGACGCCGACGGCGGTGGCACCGGCGGCGAGGTAGGCGCGGGCGGCGTCCAGGTCCACTCCGCCGACGGGCACGAACACCGCGTCGGGGAAGGGCGCGCGCAGCGCCTTGAGGTAGGCCGGTCCCCCCGCCTGGGCGGCGGGAAAGAGTTTCAGCGCGTCGGCGCCCTGGGCCTGGGCCGTGATGATCTCGGTGGGGGTCATGACGCCCGCGAGGACGGGCAGGCCGAGCTCGCGGGCGGTGTCGGCGCCCGCCCCCAGGCCCGGAGTGACGGCGAAGGCGGCGCCGGCATCGCGTGCGGCGCGCGCGTCGTCGGCGGTCAGGACCGTGCCCGCGCCGATCGGCCGGCCGGGCCCGAGTTCCTCCGCGCAGCGGGTGATGACACCGAGCGCGTCGGCGCCGCTGAGGGACACCTCGATCAGGTCGATGCCCTCCTGGGCCAGGGCCAGCACGGTGCGCAGCGCGGCGTCGGCGTCACCTCCGCGGACGATGGCGACGAGGCGGCGGTCGGCCAGGGAGGCTCGTAGGTCCACGGGAAGGAACTCCTTGTGTGTCGGGTCGTTTCTCGGCCGTTTCTCGGCAGGGCGGGCCGTGGACCAGTGGGGTCAGGGGCAGCCGCAGCGGGCGGTCAGGGTGAGGCGCCAGCGCACTTCGCCGGAAGCGGGGACGCATGCCGCGTCCCCCGGGCCCGCTTCGGCGAGATCGAAGGTGCGGCCGAGCATGGGCTCGACGCCGGTGCTGCGGTAGGGGGCCGTGGCGGGGAAGCCGCCCAGGTTGCGCCACAGGGCGACCGACACCGGCTGCCCTTCGGCCGCTACGGCCAGGGTGAGCCGGTCGGTTCCGTCGTGGACGCAGACCCGGTCGGCGGCGAGGACCGCGCCGACGGCTGTGCCGTCCTCGGGGCCGAACCGGTCGAGGCGCAGTCCGTGCGGTGCGGGCCAGTCACCTTCGATCCAGGCGGCGCCGTCCGGCCAGGGCGCGTCGAGCAGGGAGGCAGCCTCGGGGAAGATCCGGGTGGACACGCCTGCCCTGGCCCGGAGTTCGGCTTTCTCGGAGAGGTCGAGGAGCGCGTGGGCGGCCCATTCGAAGCGGTAGCCGGGGTCGGCCCGGAGCGTGTAGTGGGCCTCGGCGCCGTCGGCGGTGGCCCGCGCGGTGCGGGCGAGGGTGAACGCGTCGCAGTCGACGCGCTCGGTGTCACCGTCGCGTGACCACGGCCGGGACCAGACGTCCCCGTGGTCGGGGAGGCCACGCACGGTGGGCAGGCATTCCTCCAGGCCACCCGCGTCCACGAAGGCGTCGCCGGGTGCGACATGCTGCCGTGCGGAATCCGGGCGGCACCACAGCCATTCGCGGTCGCCGTCACGCAGCGAGGTCCAGCGTCCGCCGTGTGCGGGGTCGGTGGTGAACGCCAAGGGCATGGTCACCACTCCGTGAACGAGCCGTCTGGGTGCCGCCACACGGGGTTGCGCCAGCTGTGCCCGGTACGGTCGGCGGCCCGTACGGCGTTCTCGTCGACGGTGATGCCGAGACCGGGCGCGAGGCACCGGTGGGCGTGTCCGGCGGTGAACCGGAACGGCTCGGGGTCGACGACGTAGGAGAGCAGGTCGGCGTCCTTGTTGTAGTGGATGCCCCGGCTCTGCTCCTGGATCAGGAAGTTCGGTGTGGCGAAGGCGACTTGGAGGCTGGCCGCCAGGGCGATCGGGCCGAGCGGGCAGTGCGGGGCGAGCTGTGCGCCGTAGGTGTCGGCGAGGGAGGCGATGCGGTGGACCTCGGAGATGCCGCCCGCGTGGGACAGGTCGGGCTGGGCGACGGCCACGCCTGCGGCGAGCGCGGGCAGGAACTCGGCGCGTGAGAAGAGGCGTTCGCCGGTCGCCAGGGGTATGGGACCGGCGGCCACGAGTTGGCCCAGGAGGTGGCCGTGTTCGGGAATGACGGGTTCCTCGACGAACAGCGGGTGCAGCGGGGCGAGTTCGCTGAGCACGCGGCGGGCGGCGGCGGCCGTGAAGCGGCCGTGGAAGTCGACGGCCACGTCGCGCTCCGGTCCCAGGGCCTCGCGGACGGCGGCGACCCGGCCGACGACGGCAGCCGTCTCGGCGGCGGTGGCCATCGCGGAGGTCGGGCCTGCCGCGTTCATCTTGACCGCCGTGAAGCCTGCCTCGACCTGCTCGGTGACTTGCTCGGTGAGCTGGGCGGGTTGGTCGCCGCCGACCCAGGCGTAGACCCGCACGCTGTCGCGGACGGGGCCGCCCAGCAGGGCGTGCACGGGGGCGCCGTAGGTCTTGCCGGCGATGTCCCACAGGGCCTGGTCGAGGCCGGCGACGGCGCTCGACAGGATGGGGCCGCCGCGGTAGAAGCCGCCCTTGGTGAGCACCTGCCAGTGGTCCTCGATGCGCAGCGGGTCCTGCCCGACGAGGTACTCGGCCAGTACGTCCACGGCGGCGCGGACGACTTCGGCCCGGCCCTCCACGACGGGTTCGCCCCAGCCGACCACGCCGTCGTCGGTCTCGATCCGGCAGAACAGCCAGCGCGGCGGGACCAGGAAGGTTTCGATACGGGTGATCTTCACTGAGAGGTGGTGCCTTCCGCTTCGTCGGTGGTGCCGATGCGGTCCAGGTCGCGGCCGGCCTGTTCGAGCAGGGCACGCATGGCGGCCTCGGCGGCCAGGGGATCCTGGGCGCGTACGGCGTCCAGGACGGCGCGGTGGGCCGGGATGGGGTCCTCGCTGTGCGGGGAGGAGTGCACGATCCGGTCGCGGTGGGCGAGGCCGGACTCGAGCACCATCTCCATGCGTTCGAGGAGTTCGTTGTGGGTGGCGGCGAGCAGCGCGCGGTGGAAGGCGAGGTCGGCGTCGATGGCGTGCGCGGGGTCGGGGCCGGTGTGCCCCATCGCGGTGAGCGCGTCCTGGAGGGCGGTGAGGTCGGCGTCGGTACGGCGCTCGGCGGCCAGGCGGACGGCGGCGGGTTCGATGATGGAGCGGACCTCGGACAGGTTCCGCAGCAGGGCCTGGTCGGCTTCGCCGGCGCGGCCGCCCTCGAACTGCCAGCGCAGGACGTCGGCGTCGAGGAGGTTCCAGTCGGCCCGCGCCCGTACGAAGGTGCCGCGCTTCTGGCGGGCGTCGACCATGCCCTTGGCCGCGAGCACCTTCAGCGACTCGCGCAGCGCGGTCAAGCTCACGTCCAGCTCGCTCTGGAGCGCCACCAGGTCGAGGGTGGCCCCCTCGGGGATCTGGCCGCCCAGGATGCGGCGGGCGAGGGCCTCCACCGTCTGGCCGTGCACGCCGCGGCGGGCGTAGGGCGTCATGTCGTCGAGCCTTTCTGCTGGGTCCGGTGCCCGGGGCCCGTGAGGGACCGGGCGGGATTCGTGGGCGGTACGGTGCGGGTGCTCATGCGGAGGCCTTCACCACGCTCCAGCCTCCGTCGACGACGAGACTCGTGCCGGTGATGTAGGACGCCTCGTCGGCGGCGAGGAAGCAGACGGCCGCGGCCACTTCCTCGGGGGTGCCGAAGCGGCGGGCGGCGGTCTCGGCGACACTGCGCTCGCGCTCGTCCTCCGGCACCCGGTCCCAGGCCGCGGTCAGGATCGGTCCCGGTACGACGGCGTTGACCCGCACGTCGGGCCCGTACTCGACGGCGAGTTGCCCGCACAGGGAGAGCAGGGCACCCTTCGCGGCGGCGTAGGCGGGGTGACCGGGAATGCCTCGGTGCGCATGGACGGATGAGATCAACACTACCGCGCCGCCCCTGGTCCGCAGATCGGGCAGGACCGCGCGCACGCCGAGGAAGCCGCCGGTGAGGTTCACGTCGAGCTGGCGCTGCCAGGAGGGCAGGGTCATCTTGTGGGCGGGCGTGACGTCGACCGTGAACGCGTTGCTGACCAGGACGTCCACCGGTCCGAAGGCGTGTGCGGCGGAGACGACGCGCGCCCAGTCCTCCTCGGCCGCGACGTCGGCGGCGACGAAGCGTGCCTGCCCGCCTCCCTGGATGATCCGCTCCGTGGCGGCCGTGCCGCGCTCCTCGGCGATGTCGGTGAGGACGACGGCGGCTCCCTCCTCGGCGAGGCGTGCGGCGGTGGCGGCTCCGATACCGGAGGCCGCTCCGGTGACCACGGCCGTGCGGCCGGTGAAGCGGGCGCCGTGCCGTCGTACAGGCTGGTCCATCGTGTGGTTCGGCTCCTCCGTGGGGGATGCGGTCATCGGCGAATCAGGACGACGAGGTCGGCGTCGTGGTCCGCGCTCCAGCTGAACGCAAGACCGTAGTGCAGCAGGTGGGCGCCGCTGTACTCGATACCGGTCTCCTCGTCCGTGTACCAGGTGGCCGGGTCCAGTCCGCGCAGCCGAAGCCGGGCGGGGCGGCCGGGCACCAGCGGGGCCCCGTCCAGGCGGCCGGTGCTGAAGGCGGTGACCACGACGCGCGGTCCGTCGGCCTCGGTGTACTGCACGCCGCAGGTCGCATGGTCGGGAGTGCCGAGCAGACGGGCCTGGCCGTGGTGGACGACGTCGCGGATCTGCTTGTAGCGGGCGATCCAGTGGGCGGCCTCGGAGCGCCGGTCGGCGTCCCAGGAGCGCAGGTCCGCTCCCACGCCCAGGACACCGCACATGGCCAGCACGAAGCGGAAGGCGAGCGAGCGGGGACGCGGGTCGAAGACGCCGGGGGCGTCGGTGACCCAGGAGCTCATGACGTGCGGGGCGTGGGCGTGCAGAAAGCCGTACTGGATGGCGAGCCGGTCCAGCGGAGCGGTGTTGTCGCTGGGCCAGACCACGTCGGTGCGGGCCAGGGTGGCATGCTCGATGCGTGCGCCGCCGCCGGCGCACCCCTCCACGGTGACGTGCGGGTGGCGGGCGCGCAGACGGTCCAGGACCCGCAGGTATCCGGCGACATGTGCGGCGTCCAGGTCGAGCCGGTCGGCGGGGCCGGCTGCGGGCCGGCCCCGCTCGGTGGGCGGCCGGTTCATGTCCCACTTGAGGTATTCGATGGGGTGGTCCCCCAGCAGCCGGTCGAGCGTGCCGATCACGAAGTCCTGCACGTCGGCGCGGCCGAGGTCCAGCAGGAGCTGGTTGCGCACCAGTCGGCCGGGGCGGCCGTCCACGCGGTAGACCCAGTCAGGGTGCTCGGCGTACAGACGGCTGCCGGGGCTGACGGCTTCCGGTTCGACCCACAGGCCGAAGCCGAGTCCCAGTGCGCGCACGGCGTCCACGAAGGCGCCGAAGCCCTGCGGGAACTTCGCCGGGTCGGGGTGCCAGTCGCCCAGGCCGCCGGTGTCGTCGGCGCGGCCCGTGAACCAGCCGTCGTCCACGACGAACAGCTCGGCGCCGATGTCGGCGGCCGCCTTGGCGAGTTCGAGCTGACCGGCGGCGTCGACGCCGAAGCCGGTGGCCTCCCAGGAGTTGTAGAGGACCTTACGCGGGCGCTTCAGGCGTTCGCCGCCGAGGTGGCGCTCGTAGCGGTGCCAGACCCTGGACAGCCCGTCGAGTCCGTCCGCGCTGACGGCGCAGGCGAGGCGAGGCGTGGTCAGGGTGTCGCCGGGTGCGAGGAACACGGCGCCCTCGTGCGGCTGCCGCCCGGCGCGGACACGGACGGCGCCGCCGGGCTCGGCCTCGGCGGTGATGTGCCAGTTGCCGGGCCACTCCAGGGCGATGCCGTAGGTGGGCGCCGTGTCGTCGGGCAGGGCTGCGTCCTGTACGGCGATCCAGGGAGCGTAGGCGTGGCCGGGGACCGCCTGGGTGCTGCCCATGGTGAACGTGCCGCGCCGCAGGTGGAGTTGGGTGCGGGTGAACTCCTGCGACCACTGTCCGGTCAGGTAGGTGAGGCGGGCTCCGTCGGTGACGGGCACGTTGACGGCGGCCGAGTCGAGGCGTTCCAGGCGCAGTTCGTGCGCGCCGGTGCAGGTGATCTCGGTCCAGCGCAGAATGACGTCGGTGTCGGGCACGGTGGTGTAGCACAGGGTGACGTCCGCGCCGGCGACGTCGTCGGTGAACGTCAGCCGCAGCCCTCGTGCGTCCTGGGTGGCGCCGGCGAAGTGCCACCACAGTCCGTGTTCGCCGTCCGCGTGCCCGACGACGAGGTCGGCGCCGGTGAACGGGCGCAGGCCCTGCGGGATGTACTCGGCGGGGGCCGCGTCGGCGGGGGTGATGAAGTGGGTGCGACGGGACCAGTCGAGTGCCGACGGCCCGTGCTCGACGCCGTGCGGTCCCCAGGCGGCGAGTTCGGCCCAGGGGCCGTCCGGGGAGAGCCGGACGGTGTAGCTGGTGTGCTGGGTGTGCAGGGTCCAGCGGTCTTGGGAGGTCATGGGGTCGTGCCGGGTCCTGTGGTGTTGCCCAAGCGTGCCGTCGTGCCCGGTCGTGCGGCCTGGCGGGGTCGTCATTTCACCGCTCCCAGGTTCAGGCCCGCCACGAAGTGCCGCTGGAAGCGCAGGAAGACGGCGACGGTGGGCGCGGCGGCGATGACGGAGCCGGCGGCGATGACGTTCCACATCGACACGTACTGCCCTTGCAGGCCGATGAGGGCGGCGGTGATCGGCATCTTGGTGTCGCTGCGCAGCACGGTGATCGCCCACAGCAGGTCGTTGAAGATCCAGGTGAAGGACAGCGCGCTGAGCGCGGCGAGCGCGGGGCGGGTCAGGGGGAGGATGATCCGCCAGAAGATCTGCCAGGGGCCGGCGCCGTCCACGACGGCGGCCTGCTGGATCTCGTCGGGGATCGCTCGCATGAAGCCGTGCAGGACGAACACGTAGAAGCCGACACCGAAGCCGATCTGCACGCCGACGAGGGCGGGCAGCGTGTCGTAGACGCCGATCATCTCGCTGAGCTTGGCGACGGGGATGAGCAGGATTTGCGGGGGCAGCAGGTTGCCGCCGAGCATCAGCAGCAACAGCGTCCGGCGCAGGGGGACGTCGTAGCGGCTGAGGGCGAACGCCGCCATCGCGGCGAGCGCCAGGGTGATCAGCATGCACGGGACGGTGACGAGCAGGCTGTTGATCAGGGCGCGCTGCTGGCCGCCATCGACCCAGGCCAGGCGGAAGTTGTCGAGGGTGAAGGAGTGCGGGAGGCTGCCGAGCCCGTGAGCGGCGATGTCGTCGAAGGAACGCAGGCTGGTGACCAGCACCAGAGCGATGGGCAGCAGCCACAGCAGCGACAGCGCCCCCGCCCCGAGGTGGAAACCCGCGGTGGCGGCTCGTCGGCGCTTCACGGCGGTCGAGTGGGCGGACATCAGTCGGCCTCCCGGAAGGCGCGCACGAGGTAGGAGCAGATGACGCCGAACGCCAGCGCGAAGATGACGACGGCGAGCGCGGAGCCGTAGCCCAGGCGCAGGGACTGGAAGGCGGTCGAGTACATGTAGGTGCTCAGCAGCTCGGACGAGTGGTAGGGGCCGCCGCGGGTCAGCGACCACACCACGTCGAAGGAGCGCAGTGAGTCGATGACGATGACGGACAGGACGACCGCGTTGACGCTGCGCAGTTGGGGCAGGGTGACGTGGCGGAAGCGCTGCCAGGCGCTCGCGCCGTCGACCTTGGCGGCCTCGTACAGGGCCGGGTCGATGCCCTTGAGGCCGGCGAGGTACAGCACCATCACATAGCCGATCTGGCGCCACAGGGCGGGCACGATGACCGCGTACAGGGCGGTGTCCTGGTCGGCGAGCCAGGCGTGGCGCAGGCTCTCCAGCCCGACGACGTCGAGCAGCTGGTTCAGGACGCCGTCCGGCTGGTAGATGGCCTGCCACACCAGGGCGGTGGCGACCAGGGAGAAGACGACGGGCAGGAAGAGCGCGGCCCGGTAGAAGCCGACCCCGCGCCGCTCCTGCTGAAGGAGCAGGGCCGTGCCGAGACCCAGCAGGGCCGACAGTCCGCCGAACAGCACCAGCCACAGGACGGTGTCGACGGCCGCGGTCCTGAAAACCTCGTCCCCCGCCATCTCCCGGAAGTTGCCCAGGCCGACGAAGCGCGGTGCGGAGACGCCGTCCCAGGAGGTCAGGGCGAGGTAGAAGCCCTGAAGGGCCGGCCAGAAGACCCACACCGCCTCGGCGAGCAACGGCACCAGGACGAAGGCGAGGACGAGCGGCGGGACCCGGCGGACGGCCCCCCGGCCGCGTCCGCCGGTGGGCGTGACGGCCGGTGCCGGGCGGGCGGGGGTGAGCACGGCCACTTCAGGCGCTCCAGATCTTCTGGGCCTCGCGCTGCCAGTCGGTGAGAATCGACCCGATCGACTTCGGCTTGGCGATGAACTTGGTCAACGCGGTGTCGGCCGTGGGCTGCAGGGCGTCGCTGGAGTCCCGGTTGAAGAACTGGGTGATCTCGACCGCCTCGTCAATGTGGGCCCGGCCCTTCTTCACCAGTGCCGTGCCGGCGTCCTTGGCATCGGGGTTGCAGGGCAGCACCGTGCCCGAGGAGCCCTTGATGTAGATCTCCTGCGCCTGTGCGGTGGCGAGATAGCCCATCAGCTCGGTGACCCGCTCGGCGCGACCGGTACGCGCGCTGGCGAAGTAGCCGTCGACGGGGGCCTCTTCGGCGAGCGGCACCTTGGGGTCGATGACCGGAAAGCGGAAGAAGTCGATGTCGTCGAGGGCGTCCTTGGGGGCCGCGTCGGCGAAGAAGGTGCCGATCAGCATCATGCCGGTGCGGCCGTTGAGCAGCGCGGTCGTGGCGTCCTGGAAGGCGACCGCGGTGCCGTTGGGGTCGAAGTACGGCAGCAGCTCCGTCCAGCGGTCGAAGACCTTGCGCACCTCGGGGTCGTCGAACCGGTGCTTGCCGGCCAGGAGTTCACGGTGGTAGGGGGCACCGTTGATGCGTATGTCGAGGTAGTCGAACCAGGCGGAGGCCACCCAGGGTGTGTTGCCGCCGGCACCGAGCCCGATCGGCGCCACCCCCTTGGACTTGAGCTTGTCACACAGGTCGAGGAAGTCGTCCCAGGACCTGGGCTCGCTCACGCCCCACTTGGCGAAGTTCGACTTCCGGTAGAACATGCCCCACCAGTAGTAGGTGGAGGGCACGAACACCTTCTTGCCGGAGCTCGCGGTGCACAGTGTGTTGAGCGCCTTGGAGTAGCGCTTGAGGTCGGGCGAGGAGGCCCACAGGTCGTCGAGGTCGAGCAGCAGGTCCTTCTTGGCGTAGGCGTCCGCCACCGAGCCGGGGTACCAGGTGTAGACGTCCGGCGGGTTGGCGGAGGTCAGGTAAGTCGGCAGCTGGGTGCGGAACGTCTCCGCGGCGACCGTGTTGAGGGTGACGCGTCCGGCGTCCTTCTTGCTCTTGCCGTAGGCCGCGACGAGGTCCTCCATCGCCGCCTTGGCCTGCGGCGCGGACAGGTTGGACTGGAGGCTGACCGCGCCCGAGGACGAGGACTTCGAGGACGAGGTCGAGGTGACGCAGCCGCTGAGCAGCGCCGCCGTACCGGTGGCGCCGAGCCCGGCGAGGAAGCGTCTGCGGCTGGTGTGCGGGTTCGGCATGGTGGGTCTCCCTGAGGGTTCACGCGGCGGGTCCGTGGGCGTTCGGGGCCTGACGGGCCCGGCGCGGCCAACCAAGATTCGCGTGGCGGTGCAGCCACGTCAAGATAATTACTAATTTATTTTCCCGGGGGTGGAGGGTCGCGGCCCCCGGCGGCTCGAAGGGGGCGCGGTTCGGGATTCGCGGCCGCGACAGCGTCGGCCGTGGAGCGCGCCCCTCGACCTCCGGCGCGGCCTTCGCGGCGTCAAGGCGCGCGCCACTCCCCCGCGTTCGGGGATCCGGACGAGTGGCGTCCACCGCACCGGAGCGGGTCCGGGGGCGGCGCGGCGACGACTCTGGCAGCCGGCCGGAGCCCTGTCAATATTTATTCCTAATTATCGCTCCGGCGCGGGCGGTCGCAGCCGTCAGCCCTGACCGCCTCGCCGGCGGCTCCCGGGCAGACCCTCAAATGATTAATTTAGTAATTAATCTTGACGCGACCTCACACCCCCTGCAAGATCCTCGCAACCACCCGCAGGCAAGCGGACATTGACAGGTCCCACGTACCCCCACCGCCCGACCGGGACGGTCCGGCACGCCTGATCGGACAACGAAGGATCCGACGTGAAACGACACCTCACCGTCCTCCTGGCCCTGCTGACCACGCTGCTGGTCGTGCAGACCCCCGCCCACGCCACTCCCCCGCGCGGCGAGACCGCCGTCTCGGCGTCGGCCTCCCCACAGGTCCTGAGCCCGACGCCGTACATGGGCTGGAACACCTACTACGCACTCGGCGGCGACCCGACCGCGGCGGAGATCGAGTCGACCGCCGACTTCCTGGTCGGCAGCGGCCTGCGCGACGCCGGATACAAGTACGTGTGGATCGACGGCAACTGGGCCGCGCCCACCCCACGCAACGCGGCCGGGGACCTGGTCCCCAACCCCGCCCAGTTCCCCGACGGGCTGGAGCCGCTCGTCGACTACATCCACTCCAAGGGCCTCAAGGCCGGCATCTACACCGACGCCGGCCCCTACATCCCCGGCAGATGCGGGCTGGGCAGCCACGGCTACTACCAGCGCGACGCCGACCAGTTCGCCGCCTGGAAGTTCGACGCCGTCAAGGTGGACTACCTGTGCGGCATCGCCGCCGACCTCGATCCGAAGACCGTCTACACCCAGTTCGCCAAGGCGCTGCGCGACAACGCCAGCGGACGCCCCATGATCTTCAACCTCTGCAACCCCGTCACCTCCCCGGAATGGGGCAACTACCCCGAGGAGCAGCAGTCGACGTACTCCTGGTCCTACGCACCGGCCATCGCCCAGTCCTGGCG
Organism: Streptomyces sp. 7R007; assembly: GCF_054850255.1. Classification (NCBI taxonomy): domain Bacteria; kingdom Bacillati; phylum Actinomycetota; class Actinomycetes; order Kitasatosporales; family Streptomycetaceae; genus Streptomyces; species Streptomyces sp. 7R007. The sequence goes on from NZ_JBTWMV010000088.1 coordinate 16,278, forward strand.
CACCTACACGGACGTCGGATTCGTCGGTGAGATCAAGTTCAAGGACGTGCTGCGCAACTACGACGCGAACGCGCGGCATCCCGAGGCGGCCGGCCCGGGACACTTCAACGACCCTGACTACCTGGGCCCCGAACTCGGCATGAGCGACGAGGAGTTCCGCACCCAGATGACGCTCTGGTCGGTCGCAGCCGCACCGCTGGTGATCGGCAGCGACATCCGCAAGCTCAGCAAGACCTCGCTCGGCATCCTCGCGGACCGTGACGTCCTCGCCATCAACCAGGACAGCGCCGGAGTCCAGGCCGTCCGCGTCGGCCCGGCCGGCACGACGGAGACCTGGGTCAAGCGGCTCGCGAACGGCGACCGGGCCGTGGTGCTGCTCAACCGCGGCGACAGCCCGGCGACCCTGACCACGAAGGCGTCCTCGGTCGGCCTGAGCGGAAGCCGGTTCACCCTGAAGAACGCCTGGACCGACCAGGTCACCGAGAGCGCCGGCACGATCAGTGCGGCCGTCCCGGCCCACGGCGCGGCCCTCTTCCGCGTTGCCCGGGCCACGGGCAAGCCCGGCCTCCCGCACGTCGTCGCCGGCCTGCCCCAGGTCACGAAGGTCGGCGGCGACACCGTGCCGGCCGGCATGGCCCCCGTGGTCGCCGGCGGTGACCAGGCGCAGGTCGAGGTCGACGTCCGCAACGACAGTCCGCGCCCCGTCTTCGCTCCGCACGTCGAGCCGACGGCCCCCACCGGATGGACCGCTCGCCCGACCGGTACCGCGCCGAAACTGCTGATGCCAGGCCGTTCCGCGACCTTCACCTTCACGGTCACACTGCCGGACACCGCGGCACCGGGCAACGCCACCCTGGCCGCGACCACGTCCTACGAGGCCACCGGCAAGAAGCGGCTACGGCAAGAGA
>NZ_JBTWMV010000089.1:0-16569 GCF_054850255.1 Streptomyces sp. 7R007
AAGGCCCGGCCCGGGGGGCCTTACGGCCACCACACCGTCACCTTCGAGACGTCAAGGAAGTTGAGGCATGCCCGGCCGACGCCGACTGGGCCTCGATGCGGCCCGTGAATCCTGTGGTCGGCGTATGTCGAGAAAGTCGTGTCGGTTCCGTCCCTGGGGTGAGTGACGACGACCCCGGAGGAACCGCCATGGACGTGCGTGAGATCACCGAGATCCTGGACCGGCCGATCAGCCGGGAACTGCTGGCACGCGATGTGCTGCGCCTGGCGTACGTGGCCAAGGACGGCACGCCCCGCACCATTCCGATCGCGTTCACCTGGAACGGCCGCGAGATCGTCATGTGCACCACGAAGAACGCCCCCAAGCTCCCGGCGCTGCGCGAGAACCCGATGGTCGCCCTGACGATCGACACCGAGGTGCACCCGCCCAAGATCTTGCTCATCCGCGGGCGGGCCGCACTGGACGTCGTTGACGGCATTCCCGACGAGTACCTCCAGATGAACGGCTCCTACCAGATGACGCCCGAGCAGCGGATCGCATGGGAGGCCGAGGTCCGCTCGTTGTACGACGGCATGGTGCGGATCGTGGTGACGCCGACGTGGGTCAAGCTGATCGATTTCGAGACGACCTTGCCCAGCGCCGTCGAGGAACTCGTCCGCCGGCGGGCGGAACGGAACGCCTCCGAGGGCGCCGCGACCTCATGATGCATGACTGCGGTGGGCCGCCGCGCACGGTCAGGTGTCGTCGCCGGAGCGGGCCGTGCCTCCGGGCGCCGCCCCGGTGGCATCGAAGCCGAGGCCGTGGTGCATCTGGTCGGCGATCCAGGCGGCGTACTCCCGCTCGGTCCAGCCGCACGTTTGGACCAGGGACCGGTAATGGGACGGGTCGTTGAACATCCACACCACGTCCACGGCGCGCTCCCGGTCCAGGCCGTGCGGCCGGGGGCCGAGTGCCTCAAGTCGGTCGATCACCATCGTGGCTCCGGCGCGTCGGTTGCGCTGCATGGTTTCCCACAGGCCGGCCGGCTCGGGGCCTTCGTCGGCGGCGCGGCGCACGACTTCGAAAACGGCTGCGGCACGCCGGCCGATGATGCGGCAGACCTCGGCGTAGGCCTGCAGGACCGCCTTCGGTGTCTGCGCCTCCCGGACGGGTTGGAACCAGGGACGCTCGGCCACCGGCACCGGTTCGTCGTCGCCCGCCAACGCCTGGTCCACCACCACGCGCAGCAACGCGGCCTTGGATCCGAACGCGGAGAAGACGGTCGGCCGCGCCACGGCGGCCTGCCGGGCGATGTCGGCGAGGGACGTGGCCGCATAGCCACGCTCGCCGAAGAGCCGCTGGGCTGCCGCGACGATGGCCTGGCGGGTCTGCCGGGCCTGCTGGTCCCGCAGTGGCGAGTCGTACTGGCGCCGCCCGCGGCCGGCCGCACTGCTGTTGACGCCCATGACTCGCCATACTAGCGTCATATTGACCAGACGCTGTCTGTCCAAACAGGAGGCGGCCATGCCGTCCGTCAACCGTCCTTACGTCCTGGGGAGCGCCGAGGGCCAGGCTCTGTGGTTTCTCGGCAACCTCGTCACCGTCAAGGCCGCCGCAGCGCAGACCCGGGGTCGGCTCACCGTGGCGGAGTTCCTCAACCCGCCCGGCTTCGCCCCGCCGCTGCACCGGCACCTGGAAGAGGACGAGATGTTCTACGTCCTGTCCGGCACGGCCCGCTTCCTGTGCGACGGGGAAGAACTCATGGCACGGCCAGGGGATTTCGTCCTCCTGCCCGTCGGCCTGCCCCACGCCTTCGTCGTGGGCTCCGAGGAACCCCTGCGCTGCCTGCAGATCACCACGCCGTCCGGCTTCGAGGACTTCGCGACGGACGTCGGCACACCGGCCGGCGAACACCGGCTCCCCGACCCGGCACCGTTCGACCCCGCCACCCTCAGCCACGCCGCCGCCCGCCACCACATCGAGATCCTCGGCCCGCCACCGAGTCCCCTCACCGGCGCATAGGCGCGCGGGAGCGCCGCACCGGGCTTCTCACTGGAGCGCGGCAGCGGGCGATGCCGCCTACGTAGGGATCGTCACAGGAGTCGCCGTCCGCATGAAGCGTGCGGCCCAGCCCGGGCTCTCGGCAGCCGAGTGCAGCAGCACCTCCCTTCGTACACCGATGATCAGCGGTGGCCGTCCCCATTCCTCAGCCGCCCCCACCAGCGTGACCCTGGGCGTGGCGCAGAACGGCCGCCGCCTGATCACTGACCTACCGATGAATTCGAGTCTCCCGGAGGGTCTGTCCGAGAGGAGAGCCCAGAGGAGGTCCGCATGACCAAGGTCTATACACACATGACGATGTCGGTGGACGGCTACATCGCCGACCCCAAGGACGGAACCGGTGAGCTGTTCGGTTGGTACAGTGCCGGCGATGTCACCGTGCCGAGTGCCGACGAGCGCTGGTCGTTCCAGGTCGACGCGAACAGCGCGGAGATGCTGCGCGAGGTTCTCGCCGGGGCTGGTGCGCTCGTCTGTGGCCGCCGGCTGTTTGACTTGACCAACGGTTGGAACGACAACCACCCGATCGGCGCGCCAGTCGTCGTCGTGACGCACAACGTGCCCGAAGACGCCGTGAAGTGGGTGCGCACGACTTTCGTCGACGACGTCGCGGAAGGTATCGCGCGCGCCAGGGAGATCGCCGGCAACAAACACGTCAGCATCGCCAGCGCCGACATCGCAAGGCAGGCGCTTGACCTGGGACTGGTGGATGAGGTCTACATCAGTCTCGTACCGGTGCTGCTCGGCAAAGGGATCCCGTACTTCGCCAACCTGACCGGCGCACCGCACCGCTTCGACGACCCGATCGTGATCCAAGGTAAGGGCGCGACACACCTGCGGTACCGCGTGCGACGCTGAGGCTCCAGACCCATCGCCCGCAGTCGATTCAGCTCATCCCGCTTGATCTTGCCGTGTCTGGTGTAATCACGGCGCCGGAGTCGTCCTGGATAGTACTCCAGCAGGATTTCGCTGTCTGACCTGGTCTTTTTGCCGGGTGGCGGGAGTGTAGCGGGACTTCGACCGTGCGGGGGCGGTCTCACGGAGACCGCCCCTCGATCGTGCGACAGCGCCGCAGGTAGTGACAGCGGCGGGGCAGCCTCCGAGGGTGATCACCGAGCATGCCGCATCGCAGTGGGACCTCGAACTGGATGACCTCTTCCTGACCATCGGGCACCGCTTTGGCCGAGTCGAGCTCCGCCGCCGGATGCGGGACTACGTACGCGGACTGCTCGCCCCGGTGGCTCGCAAGAACAGTTGGCGGTTGGCCGAGCAGGCCGGCCACTCCACCCCTGACGGCCTGCAGCACTTCCTCGCCGGATCGAAGTGGGAGCCCGATGACATCCGTGACGACCTGCAGGAATACGTCGCCTGCAAGCTCGGCGAGGCTGGCGGCGTCCTGATCATCGACGACACCGGGTTCATCAAGAAGGGCACCACCTCTGCCGGGGTCCAGCGCCAGTACTCCGGAACCGCCGGCCGGACCGAGAACTGCCAGATCGGCGTCTTCGCCGCCTTCGCCACCACCCGTGGCAGGGCCCTGGTCGACCGCGAGCTCTACCTCCCGAAGTCCTGGACCGAGGACCGGGAACGCTGCCGCACCGCAAGGGTCCCCGACGAGCGGGAGTTCGCCACCAAGGGCGAACTGGCCCGGCACATGGTGCTGCGGGCCCTCGCCTCGCCGCTGCCCATCACCTGGGTCACCGCGGATTCCGCCTACGGCCAGGACAACCGATTCCGCCGGCTGCTGGAACAGTCGGGCGTCGGCTACGTGCTGGCCCTACCCAAGTCCCAGTTCAGCGTGGGCTGTTCACGAATCGAGGGCCTTTTCGCTCAGGCACCCGCCGAGGCATGGGAGAAGATCTCGTGCGGCGACGGCGCGAAGGGGCCCCGCGTCTATCACTGGGCAGCGGTGCGACTGCCGGCCGTCGCCGAGTTCGACTATCAGGGCGAGGTCCCTCACCGGATGCGGTGGGCACTTGCCCGGCGCAGCATCAGCAAGCCCACCGAGATCGCCTACTACCTCGCCTACGCACCGCTTCAGATCACCGTCCAGGAGCTGGTACGGGTTGCCGGGGCGCGCTGGGCGATCGAGGAGTGCTTCCAGGCCGCGAAGAACGAGTGTGGCCTCGACCAGTACGAGGTCCGCCGCTACGTGGGCTGGTATCGGCACATCACTCTGGCCATGCTCGCGCACGCCTTTCTGGCCGCTACGGCACACCAGTCCTGGGAAAAGGGGGCGGAACATGTGGGACACCCGGGGTCATCGGGCTCACAGTGGCGGAGGTTCGGCGACTCCTGGCAGCTTGTCGTGCCCGGCCCCCGCACCTGAGCGGACACCGCGGACGACACCACGCGCTGAGCTGGTCAAACTGGCGCCGCCGACGCCAAGCAGTCGCCCGCCGCTGTCACTACCTGCGGCGTTGTCGCACGATCGAGGGGCGGTCTCCGTGAGACCGCCCCCGTACGGTCGAAGTCCCGCTACACTCCCGCCACCCGGCAAAAAGACCAGGTCAGACAGCGAAATCCTGCTGGAGTACTAGTCCCACACCACGGACCACACCGTCGCACCGTGCGGCACCTCCGGAACATCACAGTAGACATCCACTAGCTCCGGGATCACACCGCTGCTCTCGAGACCCTCGAACCACGCGCCACAGACGCTCTGATCCACCGTGGTACACACAGCGACGGCCTCCCCGGCCAGTTCCCCCGCCTCCATCGTCTCCGGGTGCAGTTGTACCCGGACCCAGGCGACGTCCTCGCGTCTCTCGACAGCGCGAAGGCGTTCGGCCAGTACCGCAAGGGCAGGCCTCCCATAGCCCCACTGGTTCGGCGCGATGCATCCCTCGTTGTCGTTGCCGTCGAAGAACTCGTCCAGGGTGAGCAACGGCATCACGCCATCGTCGCCGGCACGGTTGACCACTTGCTCGACTGAGATCACGCTCGAGAACCCCTCCGATCGCCTCCATGGGCCCCGCAGGCGCCGCAGCAACGAGGCGGAGAGAATCCCGGCCGTCGTAACAGGCACCCTCTGGGACACCCCATCGGAAGCATCCACCGTCCGTTCGGCCCCGGCGACCGACCGCTCGGGACGCCACCAGGCCGGAAGCCCGACTCCACGCCGTTCAGGATCCGCGGTCCTCCGCCGTCACCACGACCCATCCGTTCCGGCCACACCGACAGACACACTATTGGAGTGAGTTCCAACTGTGGAAGAGCGCAAAATCTTGGGGTTCTGTAAAGTCGCCCTGTGGCAGCGAACGAGACCTCCCGAACGGCCCGCCGGGCCGCCGCGACGCGGCAGTCGATCATCGAAGCGGCGGAGGCGATCCTCGTCGCGGACGGGCCCACGGCCCTGACTCTGGAGGCCGTCGCCGAACGCGCCGACGTGGCCGTGCAGACGGTCTACAACCGGGTCGGCGGGAGATCCGCGGTCCTCGTCGCGGTGGCCGAGCGGGCCTTCCGGGAGAACCGGGAGTACATGGACGCCGCCTACGCCACCCCCGGCACCCCTCGCGAACGCATCCTGCTGGCCGCCGACGCCTACGCACGCTTCGCCCTCGAACGCCCGCACCACTTCCGGCTGCTCGCCGAACCCCCTGCCGACGCCGGGTCCCTGAAGGGCATCGCCGACCTCGTCGACGAACAGAACGCCAAACTCACCGCGGCACTGCGCGACGGCGTCGCCGACGGCTCCTTCAACCCCGACCTGGACCCCAGGGCCACGGCCTACGCCCTGTGGGCCGCCATGAACGGCGTCCTCGCCCTGAGCTGGCGCGCTGACCGCCTCCACGTCGACCCGCAGGACATGGGCCCCGTGCTCGACACCATCCTCACCGTGATCACTCGGGGCCTCGACGCAAGGACCTGACCCTGCGCGCGCACCACAACGGCGCCGGCTTCGGCGTGGACGGCGTCGGACGACGGCCGCTCCGCCGGAGGAGCGCGGGAGCGCTGCCGGGTTGTCGTGGGGGCGGCCGGACGGTGCTGCGCGGCATCGCGACCACTGGCCCGACCTGCACCTTCCCGAGTCCCGTTGGGGAGTGGTGCGGATCATGACGGCGACCGGAAAGCCGATTCCGGGGGTGAAAAGCGAGTTGGTGCCTTCGCCCCGGCCCCTGGCGCGGGACGCTCAGGGCGGCGACGACCCGGCCTTGTCGATCAGATCGCTGAACCGGCCGTAGCCGACGGCCGGTTTGGGTGAACCCCAGGTGATCTGGGCCAGCGACCGCAGTGGGTTGCTGATCCTGGAGGCGACATGGTCCTCGGTGTATGAGTTGTCGCTGTCGGACCAGATCGCCATCTGCGCGCCGCGCAGGCGCGGGCTGTCCGCCGGGATCGTCTGGCTGCCCTTGCCGAGGGCGAAGCGGTTGACCGCGAAATCGTCGTAGATGGCCGCGGGGTCGGGGTAGGAGTCGTTGTCGGTGTCTCCGTACAGGACGTTGGAGTTGCTGTTGAGCAGCGCGTAGCCCTGCTGGTGGAGGTCGGCGGCGCTGGGGGACGAAGAGCCGTACCAGTGCTCGATGGTGAGTCCGGCTCCGACCCGTACCACGGTGTCCGGGACCAACTGGTCGTTCCACATGCTCGGTTGCCTGCCGTTGGCGCGCAGATAGGCCGCGAGCCGGTTGACGAAGTCGTAGGCCAGGTCCCAGCCGGTGGCGCCGGGACCGTGAAGGCTCCGGGCCGTCGTGCCCAGCTGTGGGAAGGAATCCAGTTCGTCGGAGGTCAGCCACTCATCGGCGCCGATGCTCCAGCGCGGTCCCGGAAAGACGTCCAGGTACTCGCCGAGGAACGATCGGGCCAGGTCGCAGGCTGCGTCCATCCGGGACAGGTCGAGGCTGAGGTAGCCGTTGGCCCGGCGCAACGCCAGGTCCGGGTGCTGGCTGAGCATCGGGTTCATGTGTCCCGGCATGTCGATTTCCGGGACGATGGTGATGTGCCGGGCCGCGGCATAGGAGACGAGATCGGCCATCTCGGCTTTGGTGTAGTGCTTCTCGGCGACGGCGGCGGGATGGGTGTCGCATTCGAGGCGGTATGCCTGTGTGTCGGTCAGGTGCAGGTGCAGCGTGTTGTATTTGAGCCAGGCGAGTTCCCGGACGAGGGCTTTAAGGAAGCCGAGGGAGTAGTACTTGCGGGCCACGTCGAGCATGAACGAACGCTCGGGGTACGCGGGTGCGTCGGTGCTGCTGCCGCCGGGGATCGTGGTGCCCTGGCGCAGGAGTTGTCCGACCGTCCGAGTGCCGTGGAAGACGCCCGTGTCGTTGGAGCCGCTGATGGTGAGTGTGTCGCGGACGTCGAGCCGGTAGGCGTTCTCGGGCAGTTCAGGGTTGTCGAGGGCCAGGTGGATGTCGCCGGACAGCGCATCGTACGCGGTGCCGCTCGTCACGGTTGGGGTGACGCCGGTCAGCGCCTTCACATCGGCGGCGAACAGACGGGCGCTGGTCGACAGCTGCGGCGTGGCGCTGGTGGCGACGACGATTTTCGGCGACTCACCGAGGGTGAAACTGGTCGGCCCCGCAGTCCAGTTGGACAGGGCCGGTATGACCGTCGGGGCGCTGGAAGCCGCACGGGGTCGTTTCGCTGTGGCCCGGCTGTACGCGGCTGCGGTGACAAGTCCCCCACCCCCGAGGAGCCATCCGGCGAACCGCCTGCGGCTCGGAAAGCGGTGGGGGTTCGGGTCGGTCTCATGCATGGGCGTCCTGCCGCTCGGTCCACCGGCCGCCAACCGTCACCGGCTTTCTTTCGGTTCGTCGAGCACGGTCACCTCCGAGCCGTAGGCCACGACCAGTCGGCCGTCCGGCGCCGTCGCGAGCGCGGTGACGGGGTCGGTGAACTGCGTGCGAGGACCGACCTGTTCGCGCGTCGTCAGGTCCCAGACCCGGACGGCGCTGTCCTCGCCCCCGGTGATCGCGACTGGGCGCCCGTCCAGTACGGCGGTGGTCAGCGAGACGGCTCCGGACTCGTGCAGGGTGAGTGGTTCGCCCACAGGGGCCATGGTGGCCAGGTCCCACACCCGCAGCATGCCACTCGTGTCGTCGTTGCTGAGGGTGACCACGACGGGACGGTCCCCGACGACCGCGGTGGCCACCGCGTCGAGGAACTCCTCCTCCTCGTCGCTGTCGGGGTTCGGCTCGACGGCCATGACCTCCCCCACCCGGGCGCCGGTCGCCAGGTCCCACACCAGGACCGTACCGGTGCCGTCCCCGGTGACCGCGACCGCGCGGCCGTCCAGCAGCGCCATGGCCACGTCGGCCACTTCCTCCTCGTGGCCGGGCAACGGCCCCTGCAGGAGCCTGCGATCGGCCAGATCCCACAGGTATCCCGCGCCTTTCCTGTCGCCGGTCACCAGGACGGCGCGCCCGTCGAGTACCGTCACCGCGAGGGCCCGCACGGCGTCACCGTGCGCCATGGGCCGGCCGGTCTCCTGGCCGGTGGCCGGGTCCCACACCCTGGCCATGCCGTCGAAGCCGCCCGTGACCACGACGAGCCGGCCCTCGATGTGCGCCGTCGCCATCGCGGACCCGGTCCCGCCGTGCCCGGTGATCGGCGTGCCCACCACGTCCCCCGTGGCGAGATCCCACACCCGGGCCGTGTCATCGGCGCCCGCGCTAACCACCACCGCGCGGCCGTCGGACTCGGCCGTGGCGAGGGAGTGGACGGTGTCGCCGTGCCCGGAGCGGCGGTTGTCCGGGGAATCGAACCCCCCGAGTTCCCAGACCCGGATCCTTCCGTTGGCGCAGGCGAGGACGGCGAGGGGCCGCGCCTCGGCCACGGTGGCCGCCACCGCGTGGATGTGACCGTTGAAACCGGTGTAGACGGAGTCGAGTTCCGCGCCGCCGGCCAGGTCATAGACCCGTGCGATCGCGCTCAAGCCTCCGGTGACGACGATGTCGCGGCCGTATGCCTGCCCCAGGACCGCCCCGCGCGCGCCTTCGGCCTTCCCCGGGACCGCGCTGCCCACCTGCGTGCCGGTCGCCATCTCGGTGACGACGATCTCCCCGTCGCTGCCGCCCATGACCAGGACCGGCCGGCCCTGGAGGACGTCCGTCGTCAAGGACTGCGCCCTGCCGCAGGGCATCCGGCCGGGCAGCCGTGTCAGTCGGCGCTTGTCCAGGTCCCACACCCGCGCAACGCCCTCGTCATCGACCGTCGTCGCCACCGTCCGGCGGTCGATCACCGCAGTGGCCAGCTGGCGCAGCGGGGTGTGTCCGTCGGTGAGCGGCTTGCCGACCGGCTCGCCCGTCGCGAGGTCCCAGAGGCGTACGGTCCCGTCGGCGCCCGCGCTGACCACCACCCGCCGACCGCGGACCGTGGCCACGGCCACCGCCGTCACCGGGCCCGTGTGGCCGGTCAAGGGCCGGCAGAGATCCTGACGGGTCTTCAAATCCCGGATGCGGGCGGTCCCGTCCTCACCCCCGCTGACCACCACCGTACGGCCTTCCAGTGCCTCCACGGCCAGCGAGACCACGGCGCCCCGGTGGCCCTCCATGGCGGCGCCCAATGGCTCGCCGCTGACCAGATCCCACACCCGCACAGTGCCGTCGGCGCCCGCGCTGACCGCGACGGGGCGGCCGTCGAGCAGTGCCGTGGCCACGCCGTACGCATCGCCTTCGTGGCCCGTCGCGCTCCAGCGGAAGCCGCCGAGCTGTGTGCCGGTGGACCATGCGACACGTCCCCACCACGGGGCGGCGGGCTCGTCCGGCAGGGGCACGGCGCTGATCCGCGACGCCAGCTGCCGGTCGCCGCGCCGCACGGCGTCCAGGGCGAGCAGGAAGCGGCGTACGGCGGCGGGGGCGGTCGCGTGCAGCTCGGCCGAGGTCTGGTAGACCCGCATGACGGACGCGACCCCCGGACCCACCGCCAGCTCCAGCAGGGCGTTCACGGTCGTCGGGTCGGCGGTCACCAGGAACCCCGGGTCGCCCGTGAGCACCCGGCCCAGCCGCTGAGCGGCCTCGGAGGCAAAGTCCGTGTGGCCGCCCTCGGCCGCCCGCCGCCAGTGAACGGTGGCCTGGCCGGTGTCGCCGCGCTCCGCCAGCAGGTCGCCGAGGCGCAGTTGGGCGAGTTGACTCTGGGGCTGTACACCGGCCTCCACGGCACTGCGCAGGAGAACTTCGGCCGCCTCCGTGTCGCCCTGCTCCATATGCGATTTCGCCCGGGCCAGCAAGACCGAGGTCGAAGCGTGGGAGACGGTGCTGGGGCTGTACACGTCGTCCAGCACCTGCACTGTCTCCTGGTCCTGCCCCGGGTACGTGTCGAGCTCGGAGATCCGCTGCCGGGCGATCCGGGCGAGGGACGGCGGCCCGCTCAGCACGGTGTGATACAGCCGCACGGCCTCCGTCCGATCGCCCGCGCGCTCCTTCAACTCGCCCAGGTACAAGGCGGCTGCGGGAACGACGGGTTCGTATCCGGACGCGCACGCCGTACTCAGCAGAGGCAGGGCCCGCTCGTCGTCGCCCGCCTTGACGCGCATGAGCCCCAGAGCCAGTGCGGAGCGGGCGGCCAGTCGGCGCAGCGGGGACCGCCCGGCCCGCTCGAAGTACGTGGCCGCCTGCAGGACGTCGCCCTGGCGAGCGAGAGCTACCCCCCGGAAGTAGAGCACGTCGTACTCGGCCTCGGCACCGGCGAGGGCGACCGCACGCTCCATCGCCGCAGTCGCCTCTTCGTAGGCTTCCGACACCCCCAACGCGACCATGCAGGTGTGCAATTCGGCTGCGGCCCGCTTGCCCGGATCCCCACTCGCCCGCGCCGCCCCGGCCAGCGATGCGGCCTCCAGGCTACGGTCCTCGGCCACCAGTCGGTCGAGCCGCTCCATCAGACTCTCGTACGTCATGCTCCTTATCGCGACCGAGGCCTGAAGAGCGTCCGGGTTCTGCTCGATACGCTGCTGCCGTCTGCGGCGCAGCCAGCCTCCAACGCCCCGCCCGTCTTTCGTTCCCACCACACTTCTCTCTCTCAGCCGGTCCGGCGAGCAACGTGGATCGGCACGCCCTGGGCGCGGCCTCGCCGGCACGGCCGCAGGCGCCGAGCGCCGGACCGAGCGCCAACACCACTCCACTCTGGCGGCCCGGCGGCGACGAACGCGTCAACTCCATTGGGGCGGACCATTGTTTGATCCAACTCCAAGAGTGGAAGGTATGCCAATCATGGAGGGCTGTAAAGGTGCCCTCGTCGCAATGTCCTGCCCCTGGGGCCGCCGCGGAGCGTGCCGACGCCGCCGCCGTCGTCGGGCCGACCGCCCGTGACAAGCGCGTCGGTGAGCCGAAGAGCCGTCGCTCACGGCGAAGCCAGATCGGTCAATGCATATGGGTGACGCTGTCAGACGAGTGCGGGCCCGATGGGATCGCCACTGGAGGCACGGGTGACGAGCCGGGGGCGCAGGCGCCCGGAGGTGGCGGGTTCACCGGCGATGCGGTGCAGGAGCTGGCGTACGGCGGCGCGGCCGAGTTCGGCCATGGGGGAGTGGACGCTGGTCAACGGTATGGGGAGTTCGGCGGCGAGGGGGGTGTCGTTGAAGCCGACCAGCGCGAAGTCGCCGCCGGGGCGCAGGCCCAGGTCGCGGGCGGCGCCCATGGCGCCGAGGGCGGCGAGGTCGTTGACTGCGAAGAGCGCGGTGGGCCTGTCCGGAAGTGTGAGCAGGTCCATAGCGGCCTGGCGCCCGCCGGAGATGTCGAAGGGGCAGTGGCGCATCCGGTGGCCCGGGACCGGCAGGCCGGCCTCCCGGTAGCGGTCCAGGAAGCCTGCCGCGCGGTCGGTTCCGGTGCTGGCGAACGGTTCTCCGGCGATCACCGCGACCCGGCGGTGCCCGAGGCCCAGCAGGTGTTCCGCCGCCATCCGCCCGCCCAGGATGTCGTCGCAGGTCACTGCCGGATGATCGCCGTCCGTGCGGCGGTTGACCAGGACGTACGGGACGCGTCGCAGCGCGGGTTCGGCCAGCACAGCGCCGTCGAGGTGCGCGTCGCCGATGATCAGTCCGTCCACCCGGCGGCCCAGTACCATCGCGATCCGCTCCCGCTGCACGGCGGGATTGTCGCGGGTGTTGGTCACGAAGACCGACAGCCCGTGTGCGGCCGCCTCCTCCTCCACGCCCTCGTAGATGGTGGCCACCACGATCTCCGACAGGCGCGGGAAGAGCACACCCACCAGGTTGCTGCGCCGGGTGCGCAGACTGGTGGCGTGCGGGTTGGGCTGGTAGCCGAGTTCCCTGGCCAGTGACCGGATGCGCTGCGCCGTCTGCCCGGACGCCGCCCGGCCCTGCACGTCCGCCTTGCCGTTGAGGACCCGTGACACCGTCGAGACGTGCAGTCCCAGCCGCTCTGCGATCCCCTGTAGCGTGACCGGCTTGTCCGGGTCCGTCGTAGTGCCATCCATCTCATCCACGGTCCCATTGTGGCCGAGTCCGCCACAGCCCCTGACATGTGCGCACGCATACCGGCTCCCTCTCTGTGGCAAGAGAGCGAGCCTCCACGCTCGCCGGGAGTGGCGCACGCGAAACGACTGGTATCACTGGGGCATGCAGGAAGAGATTGCACGCTCCGCGATCGACACGTTCATCTCCGCGTTCAACGCCTCGGACGACAGCTATGTGACTGCTCTGCTCTCCCAGGCTCTGACCTCGGACGTGGTCTTCTGGGGGCCGTTGGGTCGCAGCGAAGGAATCGCGGCGGTCGAGCGGTTCGTGCTGGACATCCGGCGCCACCCGGCGGGGACCGGCACGATGGTGCGCTGCTCGGCGGTGGACATGCCTGACGAGTGGGCCCGGTACCAGTGGGTCTTCACCACGCCGGATGGAGGTCCCCGTCTGGCGGGAACGGACGTCGTCCATCTGCGGCGGAGCCTCATCGACCAAGTCATCGTCTTTGCGGGGGAGTTCGAACCGTCCGCCTCCTGAGTCGGCCTTCGGTCGCTGTTTTGCGTGGGGTGGCTGCGGCGGTGGAAGTGTGCCAGGGCGAACCGCCCGGTGGCCGAAGTGGCCTCGACCGGATCGGCCCTGCATCGGATCGATCTCCAGCGCCATGTCACCCGAGGAGAACTGCGCGCGAGCCACCTGCGCCATCAGCTCCTTCGCCTGGGTGACGAGCACCCAGTGGCCCGCCTCCCGCCCAGGGCCCAGGTGACGCCCAGCCACAGCACCATCGCACCGGTGACCGCCTCCGCAGCCTCGTCCCACGCGCGGCTGGTGGAAGGAGGACCCGATCGACTGCCCAGAACGGTGGCCACCTCCTGCTCGGGGTCCACGGTGACGGTCACCGTACTGCCGAGCGGCAGTCGCCGACCGCCGGTGTCCAGCGGACCCGCCGGCGGGCCGGTCGGCACACGGAGTTCGTAGGTGTAGCTGACACCACCCAGGCTCCCCTTCTCCGTCTCGGCCACCACCACCGCACGTTCGACCCGCCCCCGGTCGTGGAAGACCTGCTGAGTCATGACGTGCAACCGCAACATGGGCACCGCGCCCACCAGGATCGCGAACAACAGCGCCATCCACACCCGCGCACCGAGGTGGAACGCCAGGACCCCCAGCACCCCGGCCGCGCAGATCCACAGCGGCATGACGACCTTGTTCTGCTCGTGGCAGGCGAACCACGCCAGCCCATGCGTCACACCCCGCAGGACCGCGGCCCCCGCTGCTCCGGCAAGCAGACCCACCGCCACCAACAGCACCCGATCCGTGCGCACACGAAGACGCCGGAGCGGCAGCGACACCTTCATCGGCTGCACCCGGCCCTTTCCTCCGCGGAGGCCGACCGTCGGACGACGACCACCGAGGCGGCCCTTCCGGCGCCGGGCCGCGGGCCGTCGCGGACCTGGCCGACCACGCGCTCGTCACCCACCCTCTGATCCAGCATCTCCCCGTCCCGGAAAGCCACGGCGGCTTGCGCGCCGCCCTGCGTATGCGCGGTGCGCCGCACCGATGCCCGCAAAGTCTGGGCCGCGAGTGCTCACACCCCTCCGGCGGCCGGCCCCGGGTTCGCCGTGGAGCGGGTCTCTTCGATGAGGCGGAGTACCGCGCGGGCGTTGGCGACCTGGACGGGAACCGGTCGTGGGAGGGTGCGCGCGTGGATCAGGAGCGAACTGTGCGCGCGTTGGGTGACATCGGTCAGCTCCGGCCAGGTGACCGTCCTGCGCTGCCCGGCGGTGATGACAAGCCCTTCCTGGGTGAGCGTCAGTTCGTCTCCCGTCAGGCCGACGAAACCGCAGACACGCAGGCTTTCCCGTAGCCGGGCTTCGATGAACGGTTCGATATGGGCGTCGATCGCCTCGATCAGTGAGCGGTGGCGTCGTACGTGGAGCAGCTCCACCGGTTCGTCCATGCTGCTGATCAGGATCCAGCTCATCTCGTGATGGATGGTCAGTTTCTCCCGGCCGCCGCTGACCTGCTGTGTGTCGTGCCCGCTCGCCAGGTGGACTGTCCCCTCCACAACGTCCCAGGGGATCCCCAGGGTCCGTTGGTCGGCGGCGAAGACCAGGCCGCGCTCGTAGACCAGAACGGCCTGCAGGCCACGGCCCACGGTCAGCAGACCGAAGCCGCCGAGCACCGCGCCGCCACCGGCCAGCACACTGACGGCCGGCCACAGGTGACCCGCGCGGATGACGAGCCAGAAGACGACCACCAGGGCGCCCCCGCCCCACTTCCAGACGGCGAGCGGCACGTAACGGTGCAGCCGGTGCACCGACCTGCGCTCACCGAGGTCGACCGCATCCGCGATCTCGTCGCACTCCGACAACTTCAGCACGCTCTGCCTCCCCTGGTATGCGACCGCCAGTATCTTCGCCCCAAACGTTTGGCGCAATCGTTTGGGTTAATCGAGTACCGGGCTCGATTCAGCGCCCTGTTCACGGGAATGACAGCCGATCAGACAACGCAAGGGGGCCTGCTGCCCGGCTACCTGGTGCCGCGCACCGTGGTCGTCCTGCCCTCCCTGCCGTTGACCGCCAACGGCACGCTGGACCGGCGCGCCCTGCCCGCCGTCGGGGAACCGGCCCGTGGCACCGGCCCAGCGCCGCGTTTAGCGAACCCGCTGGAGGAGCGGTTCGCCGAGGCCTGGCGGCAGGTGCTGGGAACGACGCCGTCGGTCCGCACGACGGCTTCTTCGACGCCGGGGGCGACTCGCTGCGCGACGCCGCGCCGCTCATCGAGCCCTTCGCGCTGCTCGGCGCGGCTGACCGGGAACGGCTGCCGGACGGTGTCGCGGACGCGTACCCGCTCTCCCGGGTGCAGGCCCGCATGCCGGTGGAGATGCTCGCCCAATCCGGGCGAGAACCTGCACCACAACGTGACGTCCTTCCGGGGGAAGGACAGTGAGCCGCTGTCGGATGCGGCCCTGCAGGGGTCGGCCCGGACCGTGGTGCGCCGGCACGAGGCGCTGCGCACGGCGATCCGCCTCACCGGCTACTCGGCCCCGTCCAGCTGGTGCACCGCGAGGCGGTCCTGACGGTGCCGGTGACCCGGCACGCCGACGTCGGTCCGGGGGACTGGCGTCCGGTCCTGGAGGACTACGCGCACGGCGAGCGGCAGCGCCTGTTGCACGAATCCGGCACCTGGCTCCCGGGGCGCACGACGTGCTGGCACCCTCTGCCTCGGTCTGGACCGCGAGCCGCGCGTCCACAGCGGCGCGAACCTGTGGTGGTACGACGGCGACGACCTTGAGGCGATGTACCGGGACCTGGAGGAGGGGCACGGGCCCAGGGACGTGACCTCGCTGTTCGTGTCGTTCGCGTCCCTTGAGGACCCGGACGCACCCAACCGCCCGGGTCATGGAACCCGTCCTGCGGGCCGGCGAGAAGGCCCTGGGCACTGGCTGCCGGGGTTGGTGACGGTCACGCCGCTGTTCGGCGGGGTGATGTGGCTGCCGACGTTGATGGCCGCGAAGGCGTTGCCCACCCCGGCGTACTGGGTGGAGCCGGTGCCGTACAGGGCGGCGGCGGCGTTGAGGGCGGCGGTGCGGGCACCGGCGTAGTCGGTGCTGGACGTCATGTACGTCGTCAGCGCCTTGTACCAGATCTTCAGGGCGGCGTCGCGGCCGATGCCGGCCACGGCGACGCCGTCGGCGGTGGGGCTGTTGTAGGTGACCCCGTTGACGGTCTTCGTGCCGCTGCCCTCGGAGAGCAGGTAGAACATGTGGTTCGCCGGACCCGAGGAGTAGTGCACGTCGAGGTTGCCGATGCCGGAGTACCAGCTGTCGGCCGAGTTGCCGTCCTTGCTGGGCTTGTCCTGGGCGCCGTAGGCGGCCTCCGCGCCCGCGGTCTGGGTGTGGGAGCCGGACCCGGTGCCCCAGACGTCGTCGGAGTCGGTCATCAGGGTGCCGGTCCCGGACGTGCCGTTGGCGAGGTTGTATCTGCAGACCGGAGCCCGCTTCTGCCGTGTGGAAGCCCGGCGGCGGATGCGGGACTACGTCCGCGGACTGCTCGGCCCGGTCGGCCGCAAAAACAGCTGGCAACTCGCCGAATACGCCGGCCACACCACCCCACATGGCCTGCAGCACCTCCTCTCCCACAGCCGCTGGGACGCCGACGCCCTGCGCGACGACCTCCAGA